>JBLNGJ010000144.1:0-2883 GCA_050264675.1 Micromonosporaceae bacterium | reverse complement strand
TGTGCGGCCGACCAAGACGCTCGGTCAGAACTTCGTGCACGATCCCAACACCGTGCGCCGGATCGTGCGGGCGGCCGAGCTCGCCGCCGGCGACGTGGTGCTCGAAGTCGGCCCGGGCCTGGGTTCGCTGACGCTCGGATTGCTGCCCGCGGCCGCACACGTGCACGCGGTCGAGATCGACCCGCGGCTGGCCGCCGCGCTCGGGGCGACCGTGGCCGAGCGGGCGCCCGAGTTCGCCGGACGGCTGCGGGTGTATGCCCTCGACGCGCTGCGACTCTCCGCCGCCGAACTCGGCCCACCGGCGCCAACCGCGCTGGTGGCGAACCTGCCCTACAACGTCGCCGTACCGGTGCTGCTGCACCTGTTGGCGCAGCTGCCCGGGCTGGCCCACGGCCTGGTCATGGTGCAGCGGGAGGTGGCCGACCGCCTCACCGCGTCGCCCGGGTCGCGCACCTATGGCGTGCCGAGTGTGAAGCTCGCCTGGTACGCCCGAGCCCGGCCGGCCGGCCGCGTGCCGGCGAGCGTGTTCTGGCCAGTGCCCAACGTGGAGTCCGGCCTGGTGGCGTTCACCCGTTGCGAACCGCCGGCCGGTGCCGACCGGGCCGAGGTGTTTGCGGTCGTCGACGCGGCCTTCGCCCAACGCCGCAAGATGCTGCGCTCGGCGCTGGCCGGCTGGGCCGGTGGGTCAGACGTCGCCGAAGCGGTGTTGCGCCGCGCCGGCGTCGCGCCCACCGCTCGCGGCGAAGAACTCGACGTCGCCGCGTTCGCGGCCATCGCTGCGGCGCACCGGGGGAACGGCCGGCCCAGGTAAAGTGGCTGCGTGTACACCCGCCCCGGTCCGGACCTAGCTCCGTGACGGAACCACTCTGGGACGAGGAAGACCGTCTTCGCCTCGCCGCGGTGGGTCCGGTCAAGGTACGGGTGCCAGCAAAGATCAACCTTCATCTGGGCGTCGGCGCGATCCGCGTTGACGGCTACCACGACGTGGCCACGGTCTACCACGCGATCGCGCTCTACGACGAGGTCTCCGCCCGGGCGGCGGACAGCCTGGCCCTCACGATGGACGGTGAGGGCGCCGGCGACCTCGCGCTCGATGAGTCCAATCTGGTCATCCGGGCGGTCCGGATGCTCGCCGCCGTGACCGGCCGGGAGCCGCAGGCCCGGCTGCACCTGCGCAAGCAGATTCCGGTCGCGGCGGGGCTGGCCGGCGGTAGCGCCGACGCCGCGGCCACCCTGGTGGCGTGCGACGCCCTCTGGGGCACCGGCCTGAGCCGGGAGGAGCTCGCCCACCTCGCCGCCGACCTCGGCTCCGACGTGCCCTTCCTCGTGCTCGGCGGCACCGCCCTGGGCACCGGGCGCGGCGAGACGGTCAACCCGGTGCTCGCCCCCGGCAACGCCTGGCACTGGGTCATCGCCGTCGCCGACTCGGGACTGTCCACACCCGACGTCTACGCCGAGCTCGACCGGATGCGGGCCGCCGGTCTCGCCCCACCGTCGGTCGGCCCGCCCGGTGAGATTCTCGCCGCTTTGCGCCAGCGTGACCCCGCGGTGCTGGCCAAGACCCTCGGCAATGACCTGGAGCCGGCGGCGATCTCCCTGCGCCCGCCGTTGCGGGCGACGCTCGAGGCGGGACGGGCGGCCGGGGCGCTGGCCGGGCTGGTCTCCGGCTCCGGGCCCACCTGCGCGTTCCTGGCGCGCGACGCGAGCCACGGCACCGAGCTCGCCGCGGCCATCGCCGAACTCGGCGTGGGCCGGGCCGTCCGGACCGCGTACGGCCCCGTCCCTGGCGCCCGCCTCGTCTAACCGCTTGCGGCGGGGTTTCCGTGGGCGGGGCGCATGCGCAACAATCCGCTGCACGCAGCCGACTTTCTCGAAGCTTGCCGGAGAAAAACAAGCAGGGTCGGCGGCACCCGAGCCAGGAGGGAACCACCGTGCACACTCCCGTCAACCATCACCTGCGGCCCTTCTACCGGGTGCTGGCCGCGCTGGTCGGGGTCTACGTGCTGGTGTTCGGGGCGGTCGGCTTCCTGACCACCCGTGACCGGCCGGCCTTCGACCGCAGCGGCGAGTCGGCGCTCGGCCTGCAGACCAACCTGGGGTTCTCGGTAGCTTCGCTCGTCGCCGGCGCAGTGATCCTGCTCGCGTTGCTGATCGGGCACAACGTCGACTACGTCATCAACTTCGTCGGCGGGTTGGCCTTCCTGGTTGCCGGCATGGCCATGATGGCGCTGTTGCACACCGACCTGAACGTGCTCAACTTCTCCATGGCCACGTGCATCGTCTCGTTCGTCGTCGGGACGGTGCTCTTCGCCGCCGGTCTCTACGGCAAGGTCGGGTCGGCCCAGGCGGCCGCGGTGGAGGAGGCGCTGCGGCGCGGCCGGCTCTGATCGGGCCGCCAGGCGTCCGTCATGTGCTGACAATTTGGGCATAAATCCCGGCACTCTACTCGGCGATCCGGAGATCTTGACGGCAGAATGAGTGCATGGCCCATATTCCGGTGAACCACCACCTCCGGCCGCTCTACCGCACGTTGGCCCTGCTGGCCGGCGGGTACGTGCTGCTCTTCGGCATCGTCGGCCTGATCCGCACCGGTAGCCAGCCGTTCTTCGCCCGGAACGGGTTGCCCGAGGTGCTGGGCATCCAGGCGAACCGGGCCTTCGCCGTGCTCTCCATCGTCGCCGGGTTCGTGATCGTGCTCGGCGCGGTCATCGGTCGCAACCTCGACCACTGGATCAACCTCATCGGGGGGTTGGTCTTCCTCGCCGCCGGCATGGCGATGATGACCCTGCTGCAGACCGATGCGAACCTGCTCGGCTTCACGCTGACCACATGCATCGTCTCGTTCCTCATCGGCCTGGTGCTCTTCTCGGCCGGGCTCTACGG
>JBLNGJ010000143.1:0-3193 GCA_050264675.1 Micromonosporaceae bacterium | reverse complement strand
GAGCCGACCAGGCCGAGCACGGCCTGACGGCGCTGCGAGTCCTCGGCGTACTGCTCCTGGCGCTGCAGTTCCTCCGCGGGGATGCCGTCCTTGACCGGTGGCACGTACAGCCGACCGGGGTCGGGATAGGCCAGCTCTACCGTGCTGCGGATCAGGCTGACCGCAGCGAAGATGGCGATGATGAGCGTGATCAGGCACACCAGGTACAGGTACATGTTGCGTAAGGTGAACCGTTCCTGCACGGTCATCGATGTCTCCTCCTCCACGGTGCACGTCCGTGGAGCGGATCTTAGGGCGCCCGCTGGCGCCGCGGCCTGAGCATCCGTACTCAACCCGCGCGCCGTTCGGTCAGTGCAACCACGTCGACCAGCGCGGCAGCGACGCCAGGAGGGCGGGTAGGACGTGGCTCGCCTCGCGCACGTAGCCGGCCGCCTCGGCCTGGCGGCGCGCGGCCGAGCGTACCGGCCCGAGGCTGCGTCGGCCGACGCCCAGCCAGACCGCGGACGCGGCCCACTCAAGCATTCCCCGCACCAGACCGGCGAAGGCGGTCGGGTCGGCCGGGCCGACCTCGCCACCGGCGTCGGCGTACCCGCCCACCGCCGCCCGCAGAATCGTCGCGGCCGGCTCGTCCTGCCCGAGGCGGGCGCAGGCGAGCAGGACGGCATGGTGCAGCAGTTCCCACCAGGCCACCTCGGGTCCGGCGTGGTCGAAGTCGAGCAGCACTGGTCCGGTCACGGTGACCAGGATGTTGGGCCGGCTGATGTCACGGTGGGCCAACTGGAACCGGGGTGTGCCGGCCATGGCCGCACCGATCAGCTCGGTGGCCGAGGCGACCGCGGCGGCCAGCCTCGCCTGCTCGCGACCGGTGAGCAGCCCGGCCGTGCGGGCCTGCGCCAACCAATCGGCCCACTCCGCGAGGGGGTGGACGGGGTAGCTGGCCGGCGTGATCTCGGCCGGCCGGTCGAGCCGGGCGATGCGGGCCACGGTGGCCCCCAACCACTGGGCCACCTCCGGCTCGGTCGGCTGGGCCGGTGGGACCCCGGCCATCCGCTCGCTCACCCGAAGGTAGGTGTCGTCAACCCGCAGCCACAGGCCGACACCGTCGCCGGGCGGCGGAACTGGCCGGGGCACCGCCACACCGGCCGCGTAGGCAGCGAGCTCGAGCTCACCGCCGCGACGCATGCTCTCCAGCTGCCAGGCGAGCTGTGGCCGCGTGGCCTTGACCACCCACGGACCGTCCACGGTGTCCAGTTCCCACACGCCGGCCGGGCTGAAGCCGGCCAGGGGACGCGGCGGCGCGGTCACCGCGCCCAGACCGAAGTGCGTGGCCGCGGCGGCCGCCAGGTCGGGCGTGAGCCCGGCCGAGGTCACAGGTTGTGGCGCGGGGTGAGGGGGGCGCGCCAGCCCAGGATCGCTTCGGTCATCCGGACCGTCGCGACGGTGGCGGGAATGTCGTGCACCCGGACGATCCGAGCGCCCTGCAGCACACACGCCACCGTGGCGGCGAGGGTGCCCTCCAACCGGTCATGCTGGGCGCGGCCGAGCGTCTCGCCGATGAAGTCCTTGTTGGAGACGGCGACCAGGGTGGGGTAGCCGAGCGTGGTGATCTCGGCGAGGCGCCGGGTCAGCTCGAGGGAGTGGAAGGTGTTCTTGTTCAGGTCGTGACCGGGGTCGACCACGATCTGCTCGGGGCGCACGCCGCACTCCCGCGCGAGGGCCACCGTGGCCGTGAGATAGGCAAGTACCTCGCCGGCGATGTCGGCATACGTGGGGCGCGGCACCGGCGTGCGCGGTGGGCGGGCCAGGCTGTGTGTGATGACCAGCGTGGCTCCCGTCTCGGCGACGAGGGCGGCCAGCGCCGGGTCATGCAGGCCCGAGGTGTCGTTGACCACGTCGGCGCCGGCCTCGATGGCCCGCCGCGCCACCTCGGTGCGGAACGTGTCGACGGAGATGACAACGTCGGAGACGGCCCGGGTCGCGGCCACCACCGGGACGACCCGTTCGATCTCCTCGGCCGCGCCGACCGGGAGCCCGTGGGTGCCGAACGGCACCCCACCGATGTCGACCCAGTCGGCCCCGTCGGCCACCGCCTGCTGCGCCGCGGCGACCGCACGGTCAAGGGCGAAGGTGGCTCCGCGGTCGTGAAACGAGTCGGGCGTGCGGTTCACGATGCCCATCACCGCGACCTGCCGGTCGAAGTCGAACGTCCGGGCGCCGATGGTGCGTTGCGGGCTGATCAGGCGCGGCAGCACGATGCCGCCGGGCCGCGGCGGCGGGTCGTTCACGAACGGAGCCTACCCGTCACCGGATGACCACCCGGAGCAGACCGACGACCGCGCCGTCCTCGAAACCGGTGCTGAACGCGACCGCCTTGACCGGCGCCAACCGGGCCCGGGCGTCGTCGCTGAGGTCGGCACTGGCCGCGTAGCGCTGCACATCGACGTAGAGCGCGGCCGCGGCCGGCCGGTTGGCGCCGGCGATCGCGTCACGGAAGAGCTGATCCGCGCCGAGGACGCCGGCTGCGGCGCGGTAGTCGCCGGTGCTCAGCTCCACCCCGTCGGCGGTGCGATGCACGGAGAGCCCGGCCGGCAAAGCGCCCGCGTCGGCCTGGATCGCGTGGATGAGGGCTCCGAGCGCATCCGCTTCGTCGGCACCGGCCGCTCGGGCCACGATCCGCAGTGCGGTCCGGGTGCCCGTGGCCGGTTGGGCCACCGCGACCGTGACGACCGAACCGAGCAGGGCGTGCAGGCCGTCGCGGAGCACGGCACCCTGCGGTCCGAGCTCGGCCACGCCCGACTCGATCTCGCTCTGCAGCGGGTCCCGGGCCCACGCCATCGCGGCGAGGTCGGTGCCGGCGGCGATGACCGTGTTGCCGGGCATCGCGCCGAGGTCGGTGAGCACGTCCCGCCCAGCCTTGAAGCTCGACAGACCCTGCCAGCGGTAACGCAGCTCCACGCCGTCGTCAACGGCGCGGGCGCCGACCACGAGCTGGCCGGCGAGCCTGTCGAACCCGGCCGTGGCGGCGATCTGTGCGCCGGAGTCGAGCGATCTCATCAGCGCCGGCAACGCACCGAGGTCGACCCAGGCCAGCGCCAGTTGTCCGGACGGCAACTCGCCCACGGCGGACGCGAACGACGCGCGCGCAGCGAGGCTGCCCGCATCCGCCGCCGCCACCGCGGCGTCGGCCGTGGC
Source organism: Micromonosporaceae bacterium (assembly GCA_050264675.1). Classification (GTDB taxonomy): domain Bacteria; phylum Actinomycetota; class Actinomycetes; order Mycobacteriales; family Micromonosporaceae; genus JBLNGJ01. Next base: position 1 of record JBLNGJ010000143.1, on the reverse strand, counting down.
C
>JBLNGJ010000142.1:0-2631 GCA_050264675.1 Micromonosporaceae bacterium | reverse complement strand
ACCTCATCTGAGGAGTACGACATGAGCGAGTACGGCACCCTGATGGACCTCGCCAGCGGCGAGAAGATCGGACCGGCCACCGCCGAGCAGGCGACGTGGGCCAGCGAGCACGGCCACCCCGACAGCGGTGGCTTTGCGGTCGACGCGGAGGGTACGCCCCGCCCCGCCGACGCCGACCCGGCCGTCTACGGCGAACTCCGGACCGTCTACATCGAGTCGTAACCGATCATCAGCCCGAGCCGGAAGGCTGGCAGGCACCGGGGTTCGAGCCCCCGGCGGGCTACTAACGCAAGACCCCCAAGAAGGGAGAGCACCATGGATCGAAGCGTCGCCCGCGAGATTGCCAAGTACGGCATCAACGTCGGAGACACCGTCACCGTCCAGACCGGCATGTACGCCGGCGAGCGAGGTGTAGTTGCGCGGATCGCTCGCGCGGCCGGCTTCGTAGCCGCGATCGTCAAGCTGGACAAGGGTATCGTGGCGGGCGCCGGCCTGTATGACCTCGTCAAGGCGTAAGCGATTCAGGATGAGACCGGACCCGGCCGGAGCACCCAGGCTCAAGCCCTGGGCATCCACTCAGCAGATCGTTGGCTCGGACTCTACGGGCAGTGCGGCAACCGCAGCACAGAGCGCCCGGTAGGTCTCGGACCGACTGAAGAAGTCGGCGGCCGCATGCATCCGGGCTGCAGCAATGACCGCATCGTACGCAGCCTGGTCGCGTAGCAACTCGCCGCGCAACTCCGCAGCGTCAAGGTCCGGCGCAGTTCGTGTCATGAGCCCCAAGCTAGCACCCCGCCGCGTCGAGCACGCTCCGCGGCAGGCGCGAGGCAGTACGCATTCTCCCCAGTCGCCCCGTCATGGGGTGCCGCGCCACTCCCGCCGTCATCCGGACGGCCGGTCCCAGGGAGAGGGACATGATCCAGTACTTGCGCAGTCTCACTGCGTACCAGCGAACCCGCCTCACGACGACGCTCATCATGGTTGTCGCGGCGTTCGTGTCCTACGGCCACCAGCGTGAGCTGCTGGCGACGTGGGGATGCGACCGAGTGGCTCAGTACGCGGTTCCGTTGACCGTCGACCTGCTCGCCATCACCTGCAACATCGCTCTGCACCTTCCTGAACTGGCCCGGCGGGGCTTCTGGACGAGCTTGATCGTTCTGATCCTCGCGGTGGCGGTGTCCGGCTCGGCGAACTACATCGCCGGCGGGACACCCGGAGCGAAGTACGCGAACTTGTGGACCGTCCTGGCGTACCTCCTCTCGGAGTTCGTCACCGCTGCGGTCAAGGTTCGCGCCCGGGAGAAGGACCCGGTGCGGGTGGCGGCAGGCAAGAAGGCGGCGGCGAGCCGTAAGCGGACCACCAAGTCGACCCCTACGCGCAAGCCGCGTACGCCGAAGCTGCCGGCCACTGACGCCGAGGCGTACAGGATGCTCGCATTAGCGGGGGCGGCGCCGGTTTCTCCGGCACCTGCTGGGCGGTGAGACAGGCTAGTCGGACCAGCGGTCCGGCAAGCCGCTAGGTACCGTGACCATCGCAGAGGCGTGTCTTGCCGGCACGCCTCTGCCTTGGTGAAGGTATCGGGCACCAAGAGGAAGGGGACGAGATGAGTTTCCCGAACGCGCTGCCGCCTGATGAGGCACGGCAGCGGTGGCACACCGAAGCACGGGAACGCGATGAGGCGTATCTGGAGCTGGGGCCGATCGACTACACCGAGACGAGGGCGGTTGACCAGGCCCCCGTCTTCTTCGCGACCGACCTGCCGGATATCTTCGTCGGCGCGGTCTGGGTCGGGTCCGTCGTGAAGGGTTGGGAGTGGCGCTGCGGGCGTTCGCTGGCGCCTCGCTGCCGGCCTGGAACGCTCCACGCCACCGAAGAGGAGGCATTGCAGAGGGCCGCCGACCACTGGAACCTGCACGAACAGAACGACCGGTTAGGCCCAGCGCCCGAGAGCGAGTGAACAAAGCGAGGAAGGAGGCCACCGTGGCCGCAACAAGGAACGCCGCTCGTGTCGCCGAGCTACGGCGCCTACGGGAACAGGACCCGGGTGACGAGTACGCCGCCGCCATCGGCATGATCACAGCGGTGGTCCGGCCTGACACCCACCCGGGACGTACCGTGCAGCAGGTCCGGGACATCCTCGACGCACTCGACGAGGTCACCGGCTACCGGAACTGGCTGGAGGAAGGAAGGTAACAACCGTGACTGAGCAAGACGATCATCTCTCGTACACCAAGACCGACCGGGGGTTCAAGCACCTGCCCGCGATCCCGGGGACACATGGGGAACGCCCGGCCGGGCGAGTCAGGGTCTACGAGTCCAGCGCCGCCTCTGACCGCTACGTCTGGCTGTCGGTCGAGCAGCCCGCCGACCGCAACCACCCGGAGAACGGCCAGGTAGTCGAGGCAACGATCCACATGCGTCTAGAGGACGCGGTGAAACTGGCCGAACAAATCGGCTGGCTGGCAGAACATCACTACCAGAACGCATGACGAGGGCCGCTCGGCCCGGGAGGTGATCCCGAAGCCGAGCGGCCCTTTTTTCGTGTCTTGGGTGAGGCTGGCGGCCAGGACTCGAACCCGGAACCCCGCTGCTCTCGCCAGCCTCAGGGCGCCCGCAGCACGCCGCTACGGT
>JBLNGJ010000141.1:0-8110 GCA_050264675.1 Micromonosporaceae bacterium | reverse complement strand
CCCATAATGGACAGACGCTGACCTATGCCGAGCTCGTCGACTGGGCCCGGGACGTCGCGTCGCGGCTCGGGCCCCGGCCGGGCACTGTGGCAGTGCCAGCCACTCACAAGCCGGCCACCGTCGCCGCGTTGCTCGGGATCTGGCTCGCGGGCGGGGTCTACTGCCCGATCGACCCGCGGTTCCCGGCGGACCGGCAGCGAGCGATGCGGGCGGCCGCCGGGGTGGGAGACGCCGGGGTAGGAGGCCCCGGGGCGGACGACGCCGGTGCGCGAGAAGTCGAGCCGGAGGGCGCCTATGTCCTCTTCACCTCGGGCTCCACGAGCGCCCCCAAACCCGTACTCACCGGGCACCGCGCGATCGCCATCACCGCCGGGTCACTGCGGGATCTGTTTGGGCTCACTGAGACCGATCGAGTCCTGCAGTTCGCGTCGCTGAATTGGGACACCTGCTTCGAGGAGATTCTGCCGGCGCTCACCAGCGGCGCGACGCTCGTGTTCCACGACGATGCCTACTCGGGTTCGTTTCCTCGCTTCCTTCGAACCATCGACAACGAACAGATCACCGTGCTCGACCTGCCCACCGCGTTCTGGCATGAGCTGGTGAACCAACTGCTCGAGGCTGGGACGAGGCTGCCCGAGTGCTTGCGCGTTGTGATCATCGGCGGGGAGGCGGTGAGCCCGGCCCGGCTGGCCGACTGGTGCACGTTGAGCACCTCTGGCATCCGGCTCATAAACACCTACGGGTGCACCGAAACCACGTTAATCACCCACGCCGTTGACCTGCACGGGCCGCTCGCGCTGAGCCTCGGACCGTCCTGGGCGCGGTCCGCGCGGGCACCCATCGGCCGGCCGCTGGGGCACGTGGTCGAGCGGCTCGACCCGTTGTCGTCGGCGGATCCGGCCACTGGTGACCGGGGGGAGCTGCTCATCGGCGGCCCGTCCTTGGCGGTCGGATACCGCGGCCGGCCGCAGGAGACCGCGGCCCGCTTCGTCGAGCTTCCCGCGGGACGGTTCTTCCGCACCGGGGACCGGGTCAGCCGCCTGCCCAACGGGATGCTCACACACGAGGGCCGGGTCGACGACACGCTCAAGATTCGCGGCGTCCGGGTGGACCCGGCTGAGGTGGAGGCACACATCGCCGGTCACCCCTCGGTCAGCGCGGTGGCGGTCACCGGTATGTCGGCCGGCGACCACACGGTGCTCGCCGCATTCGTCGTGCCCCGGCCGATGGTGGGCACGGCCGCGCTCAACCAGGAACTGCTGGAGTACCTGGGTGGACATGTGCCCGCGCACCTCATCCCCAGCCGGGTGTCCATTGTGGCTGACCTGCCCTACACCCCCAGCGGGAAGATCGACCGGCCCCGCATCAAGGAGATCTACTCGTGAGTGTCGATGAATTGTCGAACATCTTCCGCCGGGTGCTGGGGACCGAGCAGGTCGGCGCCGAGTCGGACTTCTTCGCGCTCGGCGGGGACTCGCTGCTCGCCACGAGGGTGCTGAGCGCGATCGCCCGCGGCTGCGGTATCGAGCTGACGTTCGACGACTTCATGCTCGCACCGACGCCGGGCACCCTGGCCAAACGGATCGCGAGCGTATCCGCATGAACGTGGTGGTGGTCGGCGCTGGACTGGCGGGCCTCACGGCCGCCCGTGACCTGCACGCCCGTGGGGTCGTGACAACCGTGCTGGAGGCGCGGGATCGGGTCGGCGGCCGCACCCACGGCATCGAGGTCACCCCGGGCGGGTGGGTCGACGCCGGCGCGGCGTACCTGGGCGACCGGCACACGGCGCTGGCCACCATGCTGGCCGACTTGGGCCTGAAGACCACCCCGACCACGATGACCGGCAACAGCCGGTTCGCGCTGAATGGACGCGCGGAGACGCGGCCGGGGCGGTTCCCACCGCTGGACGCGGTCGCGCTCGGAGAGCTGTTCGACCAACTGGAGGAACTGACCGAACGGGTCGTGGTCGAGGCGCCCTGGTCGACGCCCGACGCGGCGGCGTGGGACACCCTCACCGCCGCCGAGTGGGCCGAGCGGAGCCTGCGGCGCACCGACGCGCGCCTGTTCTTCCCGCTGTTTCTTGGCGAGATGATGGCGGCCGACCCGGCCGCCATCTCGGTGCTGCACATGGCGTTCTACCTGCGCTCAGGCGGCGGGATCCGGTTCCTCAACGCGTTCGCGGGCGGCGCCCAGCAGGATCGGGTCGACGGCGGCGCGCACCAGATCTGCCAGGCGATGGCCGCCGAACTGGACGTTCACCTGGGCGAGCCGGTCCAGGCCATCCACCAGATCGGTCACAGCGTCATCGTGTACTCCACCCGGGACTCCTACCGCGTCGATGCGGTCGTCGTCGCGGTGCCGCCGCTGCTGGCGGACGCGATCGAGTATCAGCCCGGCCTGCCGGTGCCTCGGGTCGGCCCGCAAACCGGACGGGGCGGGGCGGTGAAGGTGCACCTGGTGTACCCGGAGCCGTTCTGGCGTGCCCAGGGGTTGTCGGGCTGGACGGTCAGCTCACGCGGACCCTTACTATCCACAGTGGATGACAGTCCAGCCGACGGGCGGGTGGGCGTGCTCACGGGCTTCGTCACCGGACGGGAGGCGTACCGGTTCGGCGCGCTCCCCCGCAACGCCCAACGACGAGCGGCACTCAACCAAGCCGCCCGGCTCTTTCCCGACCGGCCACCAGTCATCGGCTTCCACGTGACGGACTGGGTCAATGACGAGTACAGCCGCGGATGCTACGCGGCCCTGTTCGGGCCCGGCGACTGGGTCCGGCACGGCCCGCACCTGACCACCCCGCACCAGCGGGTGCATTGGGCGGGCACCGAGACGAGCACCGAGTTCTTCGGGCTCATGGAGGGTGCGATCCGGTCCGGACATCGGGTCGCCGACGAAGTTCTTGGGAGGTTGCGATGAGCGACAGTTCTTTCGCGCCGCTTGACGTGCGGCAGCAGTTCATGACCGAGCCGGGTTTGGGCGCCGGCAACTTCCTCGACTATGCCGTGCGGGACAACCCGAACCGAGCCGTGCCATTCATCTACAGCCACACGACCGACCATCGGGGGGAGGTCGTGCTCCACGGGCACAGCCTCGTCGACCTCGTCGAGCTGCGCGACCGGTACGCGAAATGGTATTGGGCCAACGGAGTACGCCGCGGCGAGCCGGTCGGCATCGTCGTGGCCGAAGGGCTGGAGCCGCTGCTGCACTTCCTGGCGCTGACGGCCCTCGGGGCAATACCGACCGCCATCAACGACGCGATGCGGCCGGACGTGATGGTCCGATACCTCACTTACGTGGGTGTGGTCGGCATCGTGGCCGACGACACCACGCGCCTGGCGACGGCGTACCGGGCCGATCCGCAACATCGGCCGCGCTTCCTCGCGCTCGCCGCTGAGGTGCAAGCGTTCGACGCCGAGTCGGCCAGCCTGCCGGCCGAGTACCCGTACCGGCACGAGCCCGACGAGGTCGTCGCGCTCATCCACTCCTCCGGCACCACGGGCACGCCGAAGTCCACAATGCTCAGTCACCGCAGCTTCTGGGACGGCAAGCAGGATCGTATGATCCGTTTCCCGGCCGAGCCGTACGACCGGCTGATGTCGCTCATGCCGCACACGCATGCGGGCGGCCTGAGCTACTTCCTGACGGCCGTCCTGCTGGGCCTGCCGACCGTGGTGATGGCCGACTGGCGGCGGGTTGTGGTGGAGCCAGTCATGGAGGCCTTCCAGCCCACCATGCTGGCGTCCTTCCCGCGCACCTACGTCGAGCTGGCCACCGGCGAGCTGCCCGCCAAGGGCGCAGCCAAGGTACACACCTGGTTCAACACCGCCGACGCCGCACACTACGGCCACATCCGCCGTCTCGTGCAGCTCGGCGAGCGGCCGGCCGGTCTGATCAAGCCGTGGCTGTTGCCGGAGGACCGGGCCGCCGAGGCCGCCTTACCGGGGTCTCAGTACGTCGACGGGCTGGGTTCATCCGAGATGGGCATGGCCTTGTTTGGCGGGCTGTTCACCCCCGAGACACCGCGCAACGACCGCTGCGTCGGCAAGGCGCAGCCGGCCGTGATCCGGGCCGCCGTGCTGGACGACGACGGCAATGAGGTGCCCGACGGCACCGTCGGCATGCTCGCTGTGATTACGCCGTCGCGCACCCCCGGATACTGGCGCAACCCTAGGCTCACCGCCAGCTTCGAGTTGAACGGCTTCTGGCTGACCGGCGACGTGGCCCGTCGAGACGCCGAGGGCAACTACTACCACCTGGACCGCACGGTCGACGTCATCGACACCGCGGCCGGACCCGTCTACAGCCTGCCCATCGAGGAGATCCTGCTGGCCGACTGCGCCGACGTGATCCGGGACTGCTCGGTCGTGGGCGTGCCCGGCCGGCCCGGCGAGGGTCAGCGGCCGATCGCGATCGTCCAGCTCCAGGCCGACGCCACGCAATGGTCGGCCGAAGCAATCCTGGAGCGGGCGAACAAGGAGCTCGCCACCGCCGGCCTGGCCCCGCTCGCCCACGTCGACATTGCGTGCGAGCCGGCGGACTTCCCGCTCGGGCCCACCGGCAAGGTGCTCAAGCGGGAGCTGCGCACCAAGTTCGCCAAACTGTTCGCGAACGCCACATGAGCGATGGCGCTGCCCGGCAGCCGTACCAGTACGTCCGGACCACGTTGGTCGAGCCGGACTGGACGCGGCTGCCGGGGTGGCGCACCGTCACCCGCGAGCAGTGGCACGACGCCCAGTGGCAGCGGGCACACTGCATCAAGAACCCTCGCCAGCTGCGGGCCGCCGTCGGGGACCTACTGACCGAGTCGTTCCACGCGGACCGGGACCGGGGCGTGCACCTGGCCGTGCACACCCACGCCAACCACGCCCGGTCGGTGACGCCGCTGGTGGCGCGAGCGGCCCGGGCCATGCTCGACGCCGGCGTTCGGGACGTGCGCAACCAGGGTGTGGTGATGCGGGGCGTCAACGCCACCGCCGCCGACCTGCTCGACCTCTGCTTCGCCCTGCACGGCGAGGCGGGCATCGTGCCCTACTACTTCTACATGTGCGACATGGTCCCCCATGCGGAGCACTGGCGGGTGTCGGTGCACGAGGCGCAGCTCCTGCAGGACGCCATCATGGGTTACCTCCCCGGATACGGCACGCCGAGGATCGTCTGCGACGTGCCCTATGTGGGCAAGCGCTGGGTGCACCAAGTGGCCGAGTACGACCGCGAGCGCGGGATCTCCTACTGGACCGAGGCCCGCCATACCTACTACGACCCTATATCCACCCTGCCGGAGTCCGGCCGCGCCTGGTGGTCGGCAACGAACAACCGTCTCATCGAGGAGGACTAGCCATGTCTCGCTACGAGTGGAGTGACACCCACCCCGAGGTCGAGAAACTCAAGGTCAACATCAGGCCGGCCCGCGAGCGCGTCGTCTCCCATCCGCTCTACGCCGCGCTGGACAACCACGAGGCGATCGTCACGTTCATGGAGCACCACGTCTACGCCGTGTGGGACTTCATGTCGCTGCTGAAGTCGCTGCAACGCCAGCTGACCTGCGTGGAACTGCCCTGGGTGCCGACCGGGCCTACGGGCAGCCGCCGGCTCATCAACGACATCGTGCTCGTGGAGGAGAGCGACGAACTCTCGGGCGGCTTCATCAGCCATTTCGAGCTGTACCTCAACGGCATGACCAACGCCGGCGCCGACCGCCGCACCATCGACTCCTTCATCGCGCTGTTGGTTCGCGGAACCGCCGTGCCCGAGGCACTCGTCAAGGCTGGCGTACCGGCGCCGTCGGCGCAGTTCGTGAACTCGACCTGGACGTTCATCCAGAAGGCTCCGGTGCACAGCCAGGCGGCCGCCTTCGCGTTCGGCCGGGAAGACCTGATCCCGGACATGTTCGAACAGGTCGTCAAGGTGAACAGCGATCGGGAGGGAAGGCTCGACACGTTCGTCGACTATCTGGCCCGGCACATCCAGGTGGACGCCGAGGAGCACACGCCAATGGCCATGCAGATGCTCGCCGACCTGTGCGGGGACGACGAGGCCAAGTGGCGTGAGTGCGCGGAGACCGTCAACAGCGCGCTCGAGGCCCGGGTGCGGCTCTGGGACGGCATCGTGGCGGCGATTGGCTAGTGCCCGCGGAGCCAGGCCCGGGTGAGCTCCTGCACCAGGTGCCCATCCGGGTCGGCCAGCTTGCGAGACACGTACCGCCGGGCGTATTCGCTCGTCTGGATGCGCAGCGGCGGCCGGTCAGCGGTGAGGGCGTACACGACCACTTCGGCCACGCTGCGGACCAGTTGTGCGCCCTCCACCGCGCCGGTACCGACCCATTCCCGGTACTGCCGGAAGATGGCCTCGCGCACGCTGCTGATGGTGATGAGCCGGCCGCGGGTGGCCCGCAAGTGAGCCATCGCGGCCTGGCTCATCGCCACCACCCCGAAGAAGTTGACTTCCATGCTGGCCCGAAGCACGGCCATGCTGCTCAGTTCCAGGGTGTGGTTGATGCCGGCGATGCCGGCGTTGTTCACCAGCGCGTCCAGCCGCCCGTGCCTGGAGATGACGGACTCGATGCAGTCGTGCACGGACTCGGGATCGGTGAGCTCGAGGCGCACCACGTCGACGCAGACGCCCGCCTTCTCGGCCGCCTCGCGCACGGCCAGCTCACCGTCCGGACGGCGTACGGTGGCCACCGTCGTGAAGCCGGCCTCGGCCGCGGCGATCGCTGCCGCCAGGCCGATGCCGGAGGACGCACCGGTGATGAGGACGGTCTTCACGACACCGCCGCCTCTAAAGGAATCGACTCCCGGTCCGCCATCGGCCGGGCGGTGGCGAGCACGCGCTGCATGCCGGCCAGCGGGATGATCGAGGAGAGGCCGATGACCGTTGCGCCCAGCAACGTGTACTTGGCGGCGTAGAGCACGTCCATGTGGCCGGCCAGCGACGAGACCACCCAGCCGCCGACGAACGTACTGATCGGGATCACGCCCCACGTAATGGTCCGGTATGCGCCGTGGACGACGGCCTGGTCCCGGATGGGTAGGCGACCCTGCCGCACGGCCGCACTGTTGATGTTGTACCAGGCGAAGAAGAACCCGTATGACGCGAGCGTGAGGGCCAGCACGACGGCACCCGGGAACCGAGGGATGGCGAGCAGTCCCAGGCCGGACGCGGAGTGGGCCACCATCGACAGGGCGAGCATCCGCCCGGAACCCACCCGCCGGCTCACCCTCGACGCCAGGACCGCGCCCAGCACAGCGCCGCCGGCCGCGATCGACATGATGGTGCCGAACAGCCCGGCCGACATGTGCAGCCCCTGGTAGGCCAACACGGGCATCTGGGTGACGAAGATGGGTCCGCCGATGTTGGCCAGCAGCGTCCCGGCCGTGCTTCGCCGCAGAACGGGATCCGTCCAGTTGTAGCGCATGCCCTCCCAGGAACGCGAGAGCAGCCTCGGACTCCCCCGACCACGGGTGCCCTGGCTACGGGTGCCGAATGGTCGCATCGAACGGATAGCGGCGGCCGAGAACAGGTAGCTGAACGCGTCCACGAACAGCGCCGCCACGCCGAGCCCCTGGTAGAGCCCGCCGGCCAGCGCCGGGCCGCCCAGTTCCGAGACCGTCCGGCTGGTCTCCATCCGGGAGTTGCCCGGCACCAGCTGCGCAGAGTCCACGATGGACGCCATGGCTGGCATGTACCCGATGTTGAAGAACACCGTCGCGGCGCTGATGGTGGCCACGCCGGCGAACAGCAACGGGATCGACAAGACGCCCAGCCAGTACGCGACCGGGATGGCGACCACCACGGCGAACCGGATCAGGTCGCAGGCGATGAGCATGCGTCGCAGGTCCCACCGGTCGGCCAGCGCGCCAGCCACCAGGCTCAGTAAGGGAATGGCCAGGTACTGGGCCGTGCTGATCAGGCCCACGTCGAAGGCCGAGGCACCGAGTAGGAAGACCATGGCGGTGGGCACCACGAACAGCGTGACCCGATCGCCGAGATAGCTGACGGTCTGCCCGGCCCACAGTCGGGTGAAGTCCCGACCCAGGCCGGCCGAGAGCAACCTCATGAATACTGCCGGCGGACGAGCTGGGAAACCTTGCCCGTGCGCTCGTTACCGATC
>JBLNGJ010000140.1:0-8624 GCA_050264675.1 Micromonosporaceae bacterium | reverse complement strand
GACGTCGAACGTGTCGACGAGGGTGAGCGCCTCGTCGATCCGACCCACTTCCAGTAGGGCGAGGAGCAACGCCTCCAGGACATCGGCGAAGGCCGCATCGTCGGCGCTGTCCGACAGCAAGGTTCGCGCCTGCTCCAGTAGTTTCACCGCCGAGACCGCCGCGTCATCGGCAAACGCGCGCCGACCAGCGGCGAGGAAGAGCCGCCCGGCCACAGTTGAGTCCCCGGCCGCGAGGCGCAACTCGGCGGCCAGTTGGCACCACGGGCCACGCAGATCCGGATAACGCTGCTCAATGACGTCGGCGATCCGCCGGGCCAGCTCGACCCGCCCGGCCGGTCGCAGCTCATCCAGCAGAGCCTCGGCCGTCAGCGCGTGCCGGAACCGGTACCAGTCGGGCGCGTCGTCGGGCACGAGCAGCTGGGCGGCGACGGCGGCGTGGATGTGGTTGAGCAGGGTTCGATCGTCGATGTAGGTAACCCGCTGAACCACGTCGAGCGGAAATCGCTGGCCGAGCATGGCGCCGGCGCGGAGCACCGCGCGGGCCTCCTCACCCAACCGGTCGGCCCGGCGAACGAGGCTCTGCACGACGTGCGCCGGCACCCGGGCCGGAATATCGCCCACGACGCGCCAACCGGCACCCGTACGAGCCAGGGCACCCGAAGCGATCATGTCGTTGAGCATCTCCTCGGCCAGGAAGGGGTTACCGCCACATCCCTGGATCAGCCGCGCCATCACCGGCTCCGGCACCGAGTCGACGGGAACGTCCAGCCGGTCGGCGACACTCTGCCCTACCTCGTCGTCGGTGAGAGCGGTCAGCTCGATGAGGCTACTGCTGCCGCGATGCGTTGCCGTCCGGGCGAGGTCGAGCGCGACGCATGGCTCGGCCCGCACCGTACCGAGCACGAGAACCGGCCGCCCGGCGAGGTTGTCCATGAGGTATTCGACGACGGCGAGGGTCTCCGGGTCGGCACCGTGGAGGTCTTCGAGCACAATCAGGCAGCCTCGGTCGCGAGCGGCGTGAACGGCTAGGCGTAGCACTGCCTCGGCGAGCACAAGCAGCGAGTCGCCGTCGTCGCCGTCGTCTTCTGGCGCGGCCCGCCAGTCGGGCACGAGCCGCCCCAGCGAGCTTCGATACGCGACCAGCTCGGTCGCCTGCGATGCGTCGCCGGATCGGGTCAGCCCTAGGATCACCTCGGCCATCGGCCGGAAGGGCACCGCCGATGCGAACTCGCTCGCCCTCCCCCGCACCGCCAGCATTCCCGATGTGGTCGCCTCATCGATCGTGTGTGCGGCCAACCGGGACTTGCCGATGCCGGCTTCGCCCACCACAAAGACCGTCCCACCGCGACCGAGGCGGGCGGCCTTGACCGCGCGAACGAGCAACTCGTGTTCAGCGCTCCGGCCGACCAGCCGTGGCAAGTGAGCCAACATGCCAGATGACTACGCAGCGGCCCGGACGGCCGTTCCGGCCTTCGGTTCGACGTTGCCAGCCATCGGTCACCTTCCTGGGAAATCGCACCGTGAGCACCAGGATATGAACTCGCCTCAGCCCACAAATTCGATTAGCCGGCCATCATCGCTGAGGGCGGCGTGCGTAAAGCGTATTCGCTGTACTCGTTCATCGACATGGGTGCTCACGTTCAAATTTCACCGCGTGGCGCAGATATCTTTTTCACCTGCGATTCGCCCGTCCGGAACGCAGATGAAGAATCAGTGCACTCCGGCGGCCGTCAGGCCGGGACCGGCTCCTGCACCGCGGGCGGCAGCTCGCGCAGCCGGCTGACCGGCGAAATGATCAAGCCAAATACCACCGCCGCCGAGGCGATGGCGGCCACCGTCAGCGCGGTCATCGGTCCGAGCGAGCTGGACAAGAAGCCGGCCGCGAGGCCGCCCAGCGCACCGCCCCCGAACAGTAGCGTCCGGAATGCCCCGGTCATCCGGGCCATGAGCGAATGTGGCGTCGTGGTCTGACGCAGGCTGACGACGACGACGCCCGCAACACCGAGGCCCAAATATGTGGTGAAGAACGACAGCACGAACATGCCCACCATCACCGGAGTGGGTCCGGCGGCCGCCACGATCAGGAGCGGACCGAGGAGCAAAGCGCTCTGCGCGACCAGGTACACGCGCCCGAGCGGGAACCGTCTGATCACCCGGCGCGAGATCACCGCGCCAACGAGGCCGCCCATTGAGGCTGTGCCAAAAATGAACCCGATGACCGACGACGCCAGGTGCAGGTCGTGGGTGACGTGGAGCAAGAACATGGTCCAGATCGTGTTGGTGGAGAAGTTGCAGCAGAAACCGATGAACGCGAGCCAGCGCAGAATCGGGTCGCGGACGACCCAGGCGACGCCGTCGCGCAGGTCTCGCAGGAAGTGGTTCTGGGCACCGGCGGCGGCCGGGCGGGGTTCCCGCGCACGGATCAGCAACAGCGACACGATCGACACGAGATAGCCGACCGAGTTGATGGCGAGGGCGACGGGAGCGGTGAGCCAGCCGACCAGCACGCCGGCCAAGCCCGGACCGGCCACTTCGGCGGTGGACTGACTGATACCCATCCTCGAGCTGGCTTCCACGTAGTGCTTCGAATCCTTGACCAGGATCGGCACATACGACATCCACGACAGGTCGAACAGCACCGACACGATGCCGATCACACACGCGAGCACAAGCAGCAACGGCACGCTCAACGCGTCCAGCGCATACAGGAGTGGCACGAGCCCGATGAGGACCACTCGAACCGAGTTGGTCCACAGCATCACGTTGCGCCGCCGCACCCGGTCGACCCAGACGCCGAACAGCATCGACAGGCAAAGGTACGGAACGAGTTGGGCGAACCGCAGCAGCCCTACCTGCTCATCGCTCGCGTCCAAAGCGAGGATCGCCGTGAGCGGCAGGGCCAGGATCGCTACCTGGGCGCCGAACAGCGACACGCTCTCGCCAAACCAGAACTTCAGGAAGTCGCTGTTGTGCCACAGGCTCTCCCGAGCAACGTCGCCCGGCGCGGGCTTGGTCGGAATGGTGGTGGACAACTGGCTCTCCTATGCGCGGTCTAGGGTGCCACGGACGATCTCGCTCATTGCCACCAGGCTGTCGCCGGTCCAGATGGAGTGATGGGTGCCGCTGAGGGTGTGCTCGGTGAGGTTCGGCGTCAGCCGCTTCCAGTCCATTTCCTCATCCGGTGACTGCTCAGCCAGGACGTGTACGGTCGGCCCGGCGTAGGTGCCCGTCAGCTCAGTCGAGAGGAACGCCTTGAAGTGCGTACGGAACACCCGGTACTGATAGGCGAGCAAGTCCTCGTCGATCTCCTCGGCCAGGATGCCGGCCGCGACGACCTCCTCGAACACGGTCTTAGGCTCGACGTCGGGCGGCCAGCCGGACAACAGGATCTCCAATTCGGACGAGGACCGGTCTGATTGACCGGTCATGTCACGAATATACCGGCCAAGGATCTCCCGTTCCGGCGGCAGGTCGATGACCTCAGGTACGCCCGCATCGACCAGGATAAACGCGCCGACGCGGCGGCCGGCGGCGACGAGCCGCTTGGCCATTTCGAAGATCACCACGCCACCGAGTGACCACCCGAGTAGGTGGTAGGGGCCCTCCGGCTGAAACTCACACAGGGTCGCGGTGTACTCATCAGCCAGGGCCAGGAGCGAGCCCACCGGGGCGCGGTCGTTGTCGAAACCGGGCGCCTCAAAGCCATACACCGGCTGGTCGGGGCCGAGCAACCGGGCCAGACCGGCATACGAGTAGGCCGAGCCGGAAACCGCGTGCACGCAGTACAACGTCCCCCTGCTGCCGGTTGGCTGCAGGGGGACGATGCGATCGAGATCGTTACCCATTGCCCTTGGCCTGGACCAACTCGTCGATGGACTTCGAGATCGCCCGGACGCTGGCGTTGCCGTAGAGCAACCGCACACTGATGCGAATCTTGAAATGCTTGTTGATCCGGCTCACGACCCGCAACGCCTGTAATGAGTTTCCGCCGACGTTGAAGAGGCTGTCGTCAATGCCGACCCGGTCGACCCCGAGCACCTCGGCGAAGGCTCGGGCCACCTCCTCCTCCGTAGGTGTGCTCGGGGCGACGACGTCGCGGACCGCGTCCTCCACCGGATCCGGCAGCCCGTTGCGATTGATCTTCCACCCGTCGTTGTTCATCGGGAAGGCGCCCAGCGGCACCCAGGCCGTCGGGACCATGTACTCGGGCAGCGAATCGGCCAGGTACTTGCGCAGGTCGTCGACGGCAACCGGTTCGGCCACCGAGGTGTAGTAGCCGACGAGCCGGTTCTCGCCGTTACGGTCCGGACGCATCAGCACGACCGCCCGCAGCACCCCCGGATGCGACTGCAACGCAGTCTCGATCTCACCCAGCTCGATGCGCAGCCCCCGGAGCTTGACCTGGTTGTCGATGCGGCCGAGGAACTCGATCTGCCCGTCGGCGTTCCACCGCACCAGGTCGCCGCTGCGGTAGACCATGCTGTCCGGGTCGAACGGATCCCGGATGAACTTCTCGGCGGTGAGCTCGGGTCGGTTGAGGTAGCCGCGGGCCAGCCCGCCTTCCTGCCCGCCGATGAGGAGTTCGCCGTTAACCCCCTTGGGAACCAGGTTGTCGAACCGGTCGACGATGTAGACCTGCCGGTTGAGCTGGGGCCGACCAATGGGCGGCGGAGTGGTCCACTCCTTGTGTTCCACGTGGTAGGTCGTCTGGCCGATCGCGCACTCGGTCGGACCGTACAGGTTCAGGTACTTCCGGTTCGGCAGGTTCCACTTGTTGACGAGGGCCGGTGGCAGCACCTCGGCGCCACCCATGACGTACTTCAGCGTCGGGTACGGCTCGGGTTCCATGACCGACTGCATGGCCGGCGGCAGGCCCGCGTACGTCACCCCCTGATCTCGCAGCAGCGCGGTGAGCGCCTCGGGCGACTGGGCGTCCTCAGGCGACACCGCGATGATCCTCGCGCCGACCAGGAACGCCGTCCAGATCTCGCCCTGCGACATGTCGAAGTTGAGCGCCGGTAGCTGCAGCAAGCGGTCCTGCGGCCCGAAGGTGAACTCCCGGCGGTACGCCTCACAGAAGTACGACACCGCACGGTGAGCGATCATCACGCCCTTCGGGGTTCCGGTGGACCCCGAGGTGTAGAGCACGTACGCGAGCGACTCGCGTGTGGTCCACTCGGCGAGTGGCTCGTCCGTCGGCACGGCCTCGATGGTGGGCCAGTCGGTGTCGATCTGGACGGTCACCCAGCCGGTCGACCCGGGCACCTGATCAGCGAACGTGGACCTGGTGATGACCACGGGCGCGCCGGTGTCGCGGATCATGAATTCCAACCGGGCGGGTGGGGCTTTCGGGTCCATCATCGCGAAGGCGGCGCCCGCCTTGAGCACGCCGACCATGGCCACGTACGCGTCCAGGTCGCGGTCGATCACCACCGCCACGACCTGGCCGTGCGTGGCGCCGAGCGACCGCAGGTACCGGGCCAGCCGGTCGGCCCGACGATCCAGCTCGGCGTAGGTCAGCTCGCGGTCACGGCAGACGACGGCGATCGCATCCGGCGTGGCCCGGGCCATCTCGGCCAGACCAACGTGCAGTGGCCGTTCGTCGTACTCCGCCGGCTCGCCCTTGCCCCAGGCGAGCAGCTCTGCGCGTTCCGCCTCGTCGGTCAACGGAAGCTGCGACAGCCGTAGCGCCGGGTCGTCCGCCGCCGCCATCACCACGTTGGCGACGTGGTCGAGCAGCGCCTCAACGCGGCGAGCGTCGAAGAGGTCGGTCGAGTACTCCACGAACACCTTCAGCTGGTCTCCGCTCTCGACATAGTCGATCGCCATGTCGAATCGGGAACCGACCGACGTCAACGGAACCTGCTCGACCGTGATGCCCGGGAGGTTCAGCGCGCTGCCGGCGTTGGCCGAACCGAGCACCTGCATCGCGATCTGGAACAGTGGGTTGCGGCCGGAAACCCGCTCCGGCTGGACCTTGTCGACGATGAGGTGGAACGGAACCTCCTGATGCTCGTACAGGTCAAGGTTCGCGTCGAGGGAACGCTCGAGCAGTTCGGCGAACGTGGGATTGCCCGACACGTCCGAGCGCAGCACCACCATGTTGACGAACAGCCCCACGACCTCCTCGAGCTTCGGGTCGACGCGGCTGAGCATGGGTACGCCGATAGGAATGTCCTCCTGGCCGGTGTACCGGCTGAGCACCACGTTGAGCGCGGTCGAGAGCACCATGAACAGCGACACCCCATGGGCCTGCGCCAGCTCGCGGGCCCGGACGAGCAGGCGGTCCGGGAATACCTTGATCACCGAGTCGGCTTGGCGCACGGGCACCGGGGGGCGCGGACGATCGGTCGGGAACTCCAACGTCGGCAGGTCGGCGAGCTTTTCGGCCCAGAAGTTGAGCTCCTCCTCAAGGGTTTCACCCTGCATATGCTCGCGCTGGGCCCGGGCGAAGTCGGTGTACCGCGAGCCCGGCCGGTCGAACGTCGGCTCGCGGCCCTCGACCAGAGCGTTGTAGGCGGTGGCCAGGTCGGCGTTGATGATGCCGGAGGACCACCCGTCGGTGATGATGTGGTGCAGGTTCTGGAAGAACACATGGTGGTCGTCGGCCAGCCGAAGCAAGCGGTACCGATACAGCGGCCCGGTCTGCAGGTCAAAGGGCGTGATCGACAGCTCCCGGATCGACTCCTGAATCGCCTCTTTCTGGGCCGACTCGCTGAGTCCAGCGCAATCGATCACTGTCAGTGGGTCATCGGCCGGCGGCGAGACCCGCTGAAAGGGTGCGCCATCGACGGCGGTAAAGGTAACCCTCAGCGATTCATGCCGGTCCACCACGAGGGTGAGGCTCCGCCTCAAGGCCTCGACGTCGAGCGGGCCGCGTAGCCGCAAGGCCAGCAGGATCGTATATGTGGTCGTCCCCGGGGTCAGCTGGTCGAGAAACCACAGCTGCTCCTGTCCGAACGATAACGGTGCCAACGCGCCTTCGATGGAAGTGGTCATGGTCAGTGGCTCTCCTGCCGGCGATCAACGAACCGTGTGCGCTCCGCGGGTGGCGCATGACGGTGCGCCCCCGCGGTATGCGCCCGATGTAGCCTAGGCCATTTGTCGATTCCGAGGGACGATGAAAGTGTCGTTGACCACGTATCCGTCCAGGCCCCGTTCCTCCCCGTACGTGATCAGGTCGCTGGTGCGGTTGATGAACCCGCGACCGCTGTTGTTGAGCGAGGTGTTGCACAAGACGCTGAACCCGGTACGGTCACGGAACGCTTCCAGCAGCTCGGCCACGCGGGGATTCTGGGCGTGGGTCACGGTTTGCGTCCGCGCGGTGCCATCGACATGGGTAATCGCCTTGAGCTCATCCGACGTGACGTGGTTAAAGTACAGCATATATGGATCAACGACCGATCCGACGAACCACTTCTCGGCGTCGGACTCGAGGCAGATCGGCGCGATGGGACGGTACCCCTCGCGCTGTTTGATCTTGTTGAGCCGGACGGTCATCTCCCGCTTGAATGGTGCGGCGAGGAGCGACCGGTTGCCCAGCGCCCGCGGACCCATCTCGTACCGGCCGCGAGCCCAGGCAACGACATTGCCCTGCTCGAGGTATCGGGCCACCTCGCCGACGACCAGCGGCCGGCAGTCGTACGTGGCCGGGTCAGGCTGGACGTCCTCGACGAACTCTTCGCCGGCGTAGACGGTCCAGTCGATGATCGCCGAGCCCGTGTAGTACCAGTGCGCATCGATGGCCGTGCCGAGCGCCGAGCCGCTGTCGTTCGGGCACGGCGGCACGAAAACCTCCGAGAACAGGCCGGACTCACGCCACATCCGGTTCCAGTCGCAGTTAAGACCGCAACCGCCGGAGACCAGCAGCGGCAAGCCTTCGGTCATGTTCTTGGCGGCCCATTCGTAGAACATGTCGAAGATCGCCTGCGAATGCCTGGCGGCGAGGTTCCGGTACACCTGCGAGTCGAGCCCGACATTGTAGATCGGTGACCATCGCATCTCATCTTTCGATACGCCCAGGATGATGCCGTCGCGCTTCAAGATGAAGTCGATCGTCTCCCGTTCGGCCGGGCTGAGCTCGGTGGCTTGCGCGTACCCGGTCAGTGCCATCTGCTTCCCGGGCGCATCGTAACGGAACATGCCTTTCCCGGCCGGAAACGTCGGGTCGGCGAGGAAGAACAGATACGCGTACTTGTTGCCCGGGTCGGTGAGCACGTGCTGGAGATGGGTGACGACTCCCTTCTCGTCCTGCCGGTAGAACGACCCGATGCTGCCCTCCCAGACCAGGGAGTAGCACGGCTGGCCGGCCCGAATAGGACCCATGCCGTAGGCGGTCATGATGTGCGACCGCTCGTGCGTCGAGGAGAAGATCCGCACGTCCGCGCCGAAGAACTTTCCCGGATCGTCCTGGATCGCGTCGGGGCCGACGCCAAAGTAGCCCGCCCGCGTGGGCGGCTCGACCGAATGAATGCCTTTTACCCAGCCACTGAGCGCCACCACGTCGGGCGGGCGCGGCAGCAGCCCGGCGGCACGCACCATGACTTCGGCGGTCAACCGTTCGTAGCGCGGATAGTTGTCTTTCTCCGCCTCGAGTGCGAACAGCAGTTTGCCGTCCTCGATGG
>JBLNGJ010000139.1:0-2971 GCA_050264675.1 Micromonosporaceae bacterium | reverse complement strand
CGCGTTCTACCGGGGCAACCCGAACTGGCCGGACAAGCTCATCCTGGACGGCACCGATGAGAAGATCTGGACGGCGGTGCGGGTCAACGACTCCACCGGGCTGCGGGAGGGCCAGGCGTATCTGTGGCGGCCGTTTAGGTCGCTGGAGACCGACGAGCGTTCGCAGCCGTTCCTGATGCCGGTGCTGGATTCGCTGGACGCCTACGACACGGTGCTGGCGAACCTGACCGACCGGACCTACCTGGCCCGGTATCTGGTGTGGGACGTAACCGTGGAGGGCGGCCAGCGGGAGGTCGACTCGTTCGTCTCCCAGCGCGGTGGCCTGCATGTGCCGCCCTCGGGTGCGGTGGAGGTTCACAACCAGTCGGTGAAGTGGGAGCCGAAGACGGTGCAGACCGGCGCCGACGAGGATTCGGTCACCGCGAAGCAGCACCTGACCCAGGTCGCCGCCGGCGGCGGGTTGTCCCGGACGTGGCTGGCCGACCCGGAGGACGCCAACCGGGCCACGTCGCTGTCCATGGCCGAGCCGGTACGTCGCCGGGTCGGCGGGGTGCAGCGGGTGTGGCTGGAGTACCAGACCGAGCAGTGCCGCTTCGCCGTTGACCGGGCGGTGGCGGCGCGGCGGCTGGCGCCGAGCGTGGACTCGACCGACCCGACGACCGGGCAGACCTACCAGATCCCCGCGGCGCAGTGTGTGTCGGTGCACGGTCCGGAGATCGCCGCGGCTGACGCGTCGATCACCGCGCAGGTGCTGCTGAACCTGTCCACCGCGCTGACCCAGCTTGTGGCGGGCGGGGTGCTGTCGGCGGAAGCGGCCCGGGTGGCGGCCCGTAAGGCGTGGGAGCAGTACGTGGGTGTGCCCTACACGGCGGAGCTGGACAGCGTCGAGGCGAACCCGGACGACATCGCCGCCGAGGTCGACAAGGCCCCCGCCAAGGAGGGCGTCCTGCTCGCGTTGGCCAGGGGCGCATGAGCCAGCCCTGGGTCGACGAGGTCGTCGACGACGAGGGCCTGGAGCGCTTCGTGGAGGCGTTCGGCCATGACGTAACTCCGGGCCACGAGCAGCTGCACCACTACTGGACCAAGGACCCTCGTGGGCTCGCCAAGTGGGTCAAGAACCCCCACCCAGCAACAGCGTTGCACCGGCACCTCATGAAGTACGTCGGGTCGGAGCGGGCCTGGGAGATGGCCAACGTCTGGCACCACGAGGTGTTCGGGATCTACCCGGGCGAGAAGAAGGGCCACAACCCCGTGGGGCCGGGCTAGGAGGCGTCGTGTCGGACCAGGCTGACCGCATCGATGCCACCCAGGTGCACGAGCACGTCGAAGACGGGCCGTGCCTGTGCGCAGACTGCTCCCGTGAGGCGATGCTGGCCGGCTACCACTCGGGCGAGACGGAGCCTGAGGACACCGGCAAGCAGGTGCCCGAGTGAGCACCGCGGTCGCCCGTTGGGTTCGGGCTCTGGAGCGGGACTGGAACCCTGCCGATCACCCCCGCGCGCCGGGCAGCGCCCCGGGCGGCATCGGCGGGCAGTTCATCAGCGGCCTGATCCACGGGCTGGTCGGGCACGGCGGTCGCTCCGAACAGGGCAGCGCGGTGGGCCGGTTCACCTCCCGCGGCGGTTCGGTGGCGTCGATCGCGCTGCATCCGCGTCGGCCGCGCATCGACGACCGGGTCCGGGACCCGCGCACCGGCAAGCTGGGCCGGGTCCAGACGATGCACGCCGACGGGACGGGCCGGGTCGCGTGGGACGATGGGCAGGTCGAGTCGCGGCATCTGGGTGAGCTCGAGGACCCGTACGCGCAGCGGCAGCTGCCGGATCCGGAGCGGACGTTCCACGCGGAGCAGGGCCCGCGGCCGACCCAGGTCGACACTGCGCTGTCCCCGGCACCACCTGGCAAGATCGCAACGCAGTGGGGTATGGCCACCGAGGGACCTCTCGCTCCATCGCAGCGTGGGTATCTCCACAAATTCAAGGAAGCAGCGCCCCGTAGTGCGGCTATTTACGACAGCGACAGAGCTGACACAGAGGAGCTACGGGCGCGTGGTCTGATCACAGTCAACGCCCGCAACGGAATGGCCAAGATAACGAATCGAGGCCAGCGCGAGCTGAGCACGCCCGGCAGCAGTGATCCAGGCCCGCATCGACGGACCGCGGCGGAGCGGATGCGTGACGGGATTGCGGCGGGGAAGGCGATCGGCCGGGACCGTCAGCGGGCGTTGGACATCGCCGCTGGGCGGAAGCCGCGGCCGACGTCGGCGGAGATCGATGACCGGATCGCCGATGCGGCAGGCGCACCGGGTGCGCCCGACCTGGCGCCGGTGCCCAGCAAGGCGCGTCGTAGGCCCCAGGCGGCATTCGACCCGCTCTCCGTCTACGTCGATGGCGGCGAGGCTTCGCTTCGCGAACGTCTTGCCACGCTTGACGCGGAGCAACTCGGGGACATCGTGGCTTACCACGGCATGGATCCCGCGCGTGTAACACGGAGATGGACCGATCGGGATCGACTCACTGGATGGATCGTTGCCAGGTCACACGATCGCGCCACAAAGGGCAACGCCTTCCGGCCGCCCCGCGTTCCAGAATTCCGTGACCACCCGTCAGCCGAACCGTTGACTGCGCCCGCGAAGAAGGCCACCGCAGCGCAGCGCATGTCCCAGGCTAAGCCGAAGCGTCCTTCAGTCGACATCGCAGCGGCGTTGCGTTCGGCCACCACCCGGGACGAGGCCGACGCGCACCTGCAGGATTTGACCATCGGCGACCTGGGCGCGGTCGCCGACGAACTGGGCATCCCCCGCTCGGCGCTGCGGGGCAAAGGCAGTCGCAAGGAAGACATCCGCTCCGCGCTGGTCGACATCGAGGTGGGCGGTCGTGCCCAGTTCGCGGCCCTGGTCGCAAGTCAGTCGGGGGACGATTACCGGCCGCCACGTCTACCCGGAGGCCCAAGCTTGGCCGTCGCCCAGATGGCC
>JBLNGJ010000138.1:0-6262 GCA_050264675.1 Micromonosporaceae bacterium | reverse complement strand
GTCGTGTCCGGACCGAGGATGCGCTGCGGGGTCGCGCCCAGCACCCGGGCGATCGTGTCGAAGATGACGTCGGCCGCCCGGAAGGCCTCCGGCGAGTTGCGGCACATCACCGAGTCGCCCCACTGCAGCATGGTCTCGAGGTAGTTCAGTAACAGCGCCCGCCGCCGAGCCACCTCGTCGCTGACCGGGTACTCGTCCGGGCAGCACGGCCCGCCATCGGCCGGGTGGCGCGGCGGTGGCACAGCGACGGCCCGCAGCCGGATCACGTCGTTCGGTTCTTCATCCCTCGGCCGGTCGTCCGGCGGCCGGGTGTCGGTGGGCGGTGGCGTGTCCGGCGGCACGGTCACCACCGGCGGGCACAGCGCCCACGAGTCGTCGCTCTGCAGCGGCTGCGCCACCAGCTCGTACCACTTGAGCGCAGGCTCGAAGCGACAGTTGCCGCGCAGCACCGCGGCGACCGTCACCGCGACGCTGTAGAGCGAGAGCGGTTCGACCGGTGCGCCGGGGCAGAAATAGACGAAGTACGGGTACGCGTCCAGCCCGCCCGGGTAGGCGCTCGCCAGCGGCGCGGGCGGCACCAGCAGCGGCAGCACCACCGCGGTGTCGCTGGCCAGGTCGTAGCGGAAGCCGGGCTGGGTCGGGTCGGTGTAGCCGATCGGCCGGCTGCCGCCGGTGACGGTGAAGCGCAGCGAGTCGTCGGTGCGGCCCATGAAGTCGAGCTCGGGCAGTTCGCCCGGCGCGAGCAGGCCCAGATCGATCCGCAGGCCCTCGGTGGAGCGGCGGGGCGGCTGGAACTCGCCGTTGTGATAACGGCTCCAGACCAGGTGCACCATCGGCTCCGACGCCCAGTCGAGCAGCCCGGGCAGCTTCTCCGGCCGGTGCCAATCCGAGATCATCTCCCACAGGTTCGGGTCGGCCAGCTGTGGTCCGGGTGGGAAGGTGCCGATGTCGGCGTCCTGCGTGACGGTGTCGAACCAGCGCGAGTCGATCAGCCAGAAGTAGTACTCGTCGATGAGCGGTTCGTGGTAGCCACCGCAGCAGTCGCAGCAGCAGGCGTCCGCACCGGACGGACACGACGCGAACTCCTTCGCCGCCGGCGGCACCCCGGCCGCCGCCACCCGCAGGAACCGGGCGCCGAGCCGCACCGCGGCCTGAATCCACAGTGGCAGCTTGGCCAGCTCGGCCGGCGGGATCTCTGGCGTCGGCGGCGTCGCGATCCGGGCCTCGATCCGCGGTGGCGTCTCGCCGCCGCGCACCACCGCCGGGCGGGCCGGATCCGGCGGCGGGCCGCCGCGCGGTTCCAGGCCGGTGGGCCGATGGGGATCGTTGGGCCGTTCCGGGTCGTGCGGTCGTTCCGGGTCGTG
Organism: Micromonosporaceae bacterium; assembly: GCA_050264675.1. Lineage (GTDB taxonomy): Bacteria > Actinomycetota > Actinomycetes > Mycobacteriales > Micromonosporaceae > JBLNGJ01. The sequence goes on along the minus strand of JBLNGJ010000138.1, from coordinate 4,898 downwards.
CGGTCGTTCCGGGTCGTGCGGCCGTTCGACACCGCCGTCGTCGTCCGGCCCGCGATCGTCGCGGTGCACCGGAGCGAGCCAGGACGGGCGGGCGTGGCGTTCGCGCGTACCCTGCAGATCGAGGTTTTCGGGCAGCGGCCCGCGCGGCAGAATCCGGATCTCGGCCGGCTCGCTCGCCTGCAGCAACTCCAGGCACGGATGCGCGGGCGGCCGCTCGCCCGGCCACCACTCCAGCCCGCCCGGTCCGGCCACGGTCAGCTTCGCCTCGCGCAGCTTCGACTCCAGGTGGGCGAAGGCTTCGACCCGGCGCGCCGCTGCCAGCTCGTCCCAGTCGATCCAGTTCTCCCGGTAGACCTCGCGCTGGCGGCAGCACAGCCACTCGTTGAACGTGGCGAACCGGCCGTCCCAGAGCTCGATGAAGGCCGGCGGCGGCACGAACCCGGGCTCGAGCCCGAGGCGGGCCCGCTGCACGAACGCCTGCACCGTGCTTACCGCGTCCTCGATCCGGCTGGCCCGCGCACCCAAGCCGGCCTCGACGTCCTGCAGCAACAGGTCGCTGAGGTCACGCGCCCGACGGGCGAAGGTGCCGGGGGCGAAGGGCAGGGCCACCCGGTCCATCCCGCAGAGGTAGCTGACCAGGGCGGCCCGGGCCCGCTCGCGCAGGCCGTCGTCGAGACCCTGTACATCCTCGTAGCGGCGCGGCTGGCCGTTCTCGAAGCAGCCGTTGGCCACGAACGCGGTCAGGTTGGCGTTGGCCGCGCCCGCGTCGGCCGGATCGTCGGACGCCCACAGCGCCGGCTGGGCGTCACCGATCCACTGTGGCAGGAAGCGCCGCTGCAGGGTCCGCAGCCACTTCTCGCCCTGCCAGGTGCGCATCGGCCACGGCTCGGTCTCGAGATCGCCGACCTTGATCGGGTACGCGGCCGGCTGGTCGTGGTAGGTGAGCACCAGCGGGGCGTGGCGGATGTCGACGCCGAAGTGGCGCAACAGCTCGGCCGGGTCGTCGGGTTGCCGCTGGGAGGCCTCGTGGAATAGCCGCCAGGCCGGCCGCTCCCGCGCGGCCCGCGACTCCCGCCGGATCGTCACGTAGTCGAAGACCCGTTCCCACCAGTCGAAGAGAGCCGCCCGCCGCCGCGGGCTCGGCGCGACCCGGTCGTCCTGGCCGGCCACCGGCGGCCGGAACGGGTCGCCGACCGGCAGCAGGTTGACATCGAACCAGGCTCGGTGGGTGGCGAAGGTGGTGGGCCCGGTGCGGTAGTACGAGCGCCCGGCGAAGCCTTCGGCATGGTCGAGCAGGTAGCCGAGTTCGGACTGCGGGTCGCCGGGCAGCGGCTGGGCCGAGAGGGCGAACCCGTGGGCGAAGAGGACCGCCTTGAACGCCCGCTGGTAGGTACGTCGGATGTCGCGCAAGCTGCTCGTGTAGCGGTCGCGCAGGTAGCGTCCGGCCGCATCGCCGACGGTGAGGCCGGTGTCGAGGGGCTCGTCGACCTGCCACCGGTAGAGCCGCTCGCGGGGGATTGCGACGAGGTTGCCGTCGCTGTCCGGGCCGGCGTACTTGATCTGGAAGCCGGTGTGCCGGGGGCAGACCTCCTCGTCCCGGTCGAACTTCGGCTGCGGCTGTTCGAGCTGCACGTCGATCTCGTACACGCCGCGGCCCAGGTGCAGCGGCTCGGACTCGAAGTCGGGCGCCCCCTCGTCCGGCCAGTGGCGGTTGAGCAGGAACCAGCGGCGTTGGCCCCGGCGGATCGTCACGAGCCAGCGCTTGTCCTCGGCCGCCTCGGTGTCGGGGGCCTTGCCGTCCACCGTCGGTGCGCCGGCGGCGAAGCGGTACTCGCCGGGTTTCTCCACCAACAGCGCGCCGCGCCAGCGCGCGGTGAAGCGGTGCGCACCGAAGAGCGGTTCACCGTCCACATCGCGCAGGGCGAAGCCGTTGCGGATGGTGGCCAGGCGCTGCTGGTCGGCGGAGAGCGTGAGCGACATCGCCGGCACCACCGTCGGCTGCGGGGCGTTCCAGCGGTTGCGCGCGCCGCCGAAGGCGCTCAGCGGCCCGCGCACATCACGCCAGGCCGGGTCCGTGCCCTCAACCGAGAGCTCGGCGTCGATTCCGGTGCCGAGCAGTCCCAGCAGCGCGGCGAACGCCCCGGCCGTGGGCTGCGGCCGCCACATCGTCGCCGGCGGCTTACCGGAGTCGTCCTCCCACGGGGTCAGGCCGCGGTTCTCGTCCCCCCACAGCGTGCGCAGCAGCCGCCGGGCCACCGTCGGCCCGCCCGGGCGCTCCTGGCCGGTCACGTGGTCGACGTGGCTGGCCAGATGTTCGGTGATCACCTGGCAGCGGCGGTAGAAGAGCGCGAAGGCGCGCCGGAACCGCTCGAACCGCCGCTTCTCGTCGGCCTCGTGCACCAGGCGTTCGACCGCGCGCTCGAAGTTGGGGAAGAGGAAGGCGAACGGAACCAGGGCCGCCCGGGGCGCGAAGTAGAGGTCGCGCACCGCGGCCTGTTCGGCCGGGCTGAGCGGACGCAGCTCGCTCAGCTTCTCGAACACGTCGCGGTCGCGCAGCGGCAGGCGGGTCCACAGCTCCTGCGCCGCCACGTCGTAGCGGAACGGCCCGTTCGGCGGGTTGTTCCACATCGCCGCGTTCGTCGCCGCGGCGGGCAGGCTGACCCGGTACTGGCGGGCCGCGGCCGGCACCGGGTGGCCTTCCCGCTCGAGCACCGACGGGAAGAAGTGTTCGCCCAACGCGACCAGCGAGTCCAGGCCCGGAGCCCCGGCGGGCAGGCCGAACTCGTCACGCAGGCTGCTAAGGATCCGGTCCCACCCCCACTCGGCGACCGGCGCCTCCTCGTCGGCCTCGTCGCCGGCGGAGCCTTCGGCCTCGAGCAGACGCCGGCGCAGCGCCCACAGCCCGAACCGCTCCTCGTCGTCGGGCAGCTGCAGCGGGTCGTCGATGGTCTCGTTGAGCGGCTGCAACGCGAAGGGATCGTCGCCGTCGAGGTGCGCGTCGGTGGTGAACATGAAGATGACCTCGCCGACGGTGAAGTCCGACAACGTGATCTTCCACAGCACCTCGACGAACCGGAGCGTGCCGGTGGGATGGGCGTGCCAGGTGTCGCTCGGCGTGGCCGGGTCGAAGCCGGCGAGCACGGAGAGCGGGTCGAGGTTCTCGGCCAGCACCTTCGTCCACTCCGGACCGCGCCGGCCCAGCTGGACCCGCTCGGCCGCGTCCTCGATCGCGTCGAGCAGCACCTCGATCGCCCAGCCCCACCGGGCGTGGGTCGGGCCGACCCAGAGGGCGAGCAGGTGGGTGCGGTCGGCGCCGGTCGCCGTGGGCGACGGGTCGGACGCGTCGAACAGCGGCAGGCAGAACAGGTCGCGCAGCATTATCAGCGCGGCCAGTTGGCGGATGAAGTCGTCGTTGATCGTGTCGTCGGCGTGGAACAGCTCGAGCACGTCGGCGATGTCGCGCAGCTGCGCCAGGCTCAGCGCCGGCCGGTTACCGCCGAGCGTCTGCAGCCGGCGCCACAGCCGGACGAAGACGGCCAACTTGCGCAGCGCCACCAGCGGATCGGGGTCGAACTCGAGCACGAGGTCGTCCGGGCAGCAGGGCTGGCAGACGGGGAAGTCCCGATCGACCTGCCGACCGTCTTCGCGGTCGCGTGCGGCCCCGGTGGCCGGGTCGACCCGGCGCCGGAACCTGATGAACCCGCTGCGCCACAGCTCGACGAACTCGCAGTAGGTCAGGCCGGTGCGGGCCAGGAACTCCGGCACCTCGACCACCACGTCCGTCCACGGGCGACCGTGGTAGGTCTCGGCCGGGAAGCCGTAGAGCTCGCGTAGCAGCAGCCGGCCCGGCGCCGGTGCGGTGACGATGTCGTGGGTGTAGAGCCGGTCGTACTCCTCCGGCGAGATGTGCAGGTACTCGATCGCCGTCTCGATCCGGATCGGGTAGCGCCACAGGTGACGCAGAAAGTCGGCCGGTTCGTGCTCGGCGTCGATGGCGAACTCGGTGATGTCCTTGCGGAAGAGGCGCATCGCGGCGAAGCGGGTGGAGCCGAGCCCGCCCAGGTAGGACCGGGAGATGTCCAACGCCTGCGGGTAGGGCAGGTCCGGCGCGGTGAAGTCCTGCCGGAGCAGGTCGTAGGCGCCCGGCTGGCCCACCGGCACCGCCGGCGACGAGTGCTCGGCCAGCACCCCGAACAGCGTCGCCGGGTCATGGGGGTACGGGTCGGTCGCCGGGTCAGCCGGTTCGGCCGACGGGCTGGCGGCGAGCAGGTGACCGGCGAGCTTCTCCCCGGCCGTGTTGTAGACGCTGCCACCGGTCGCGCCGCCGGAAAGGCCCGCGGCCAGGCCCTCCAGGCTCTCGGTGACCAGGTCGACCACGGGCAGCGGGGTAGACAGGTTCGCCCCGGTGGCCAGCAGGTCGCCCAGCGGGCCCCGCCGGCCGGCGAGCAGCTGGCCGAGCCGGTTCGGGTCGGTGGGCTGCAACGGATCGGCACAGGTCGAGACGGCCGAGGTCTGCAGCACCTCGTGCAGGTACTCCACCAGGCCCAACGGCGAGAGGTGGGGTGGCGGGACGCAGTCGGTCAGCGAGGCGTCCGGGTTGACCGGCGTGAACGCACCCGGACCCGGGCCGCTCGGCGGCCCGCCGGTGCCACCGGCCTTCGCGTAGATCGCCGGCGCGTGCGGGTAGGCGACCGTGCCGGTCAGCGCGTACGCGAAATCCGGCAGCGACAGCGCCGACACGCTCGCCGCGCTCGTGAAGCCGCGGGCGTAGAGCGCCTCCATCAACGAGAACTGCAGCTCCGGTGCCCCGATGCCGGTCAGGTCGGCCAACGCGTCGAGCGCGTTGGCGGCGTCCTGCAGCCACTGCTGGGCGATCGGGTCGCCGGGGAAGACGTCCG
>JBLNGJ010000137.1:0-3780 GCA_050264675.1 Micromonosporaceae bacterium | reverse complement strand
CGCAGCAGCACCCGGTCGCGGAACAGGCGACCCGGCTCGGTACGCCCGGCCAGCCAGCCCAGCACCAGCGCGGCGGCCAGCGACCCCAGCAGCACCCACCACCACTGGGCCAGGAAGTCGGTGATGGCGAGCAGGATCCGGGTGGGCAACGGCAGCGTGGCGTCCAGGCTGGCGAAGAAGACCTTGAACCGGGGCAGCACGAAGCTCGCCAGCACCACGACGGTGCCGATCGCCATCAGGGTGATCATCGATGGATAGATCAACGCGGCCTTGATCCGGCGGCGCGCCTCCAGGTCGCGCTCGAGGTACTTGGCCAGCTGGTCGAGCACGGTGTCGAGCTGGCCGGTGAGCTCGGCCGAGCGGAGGATCCCGCGGTAGAACTCCGGGAAGATCCGCGGGTGCCGGTCGACACAGTCGGAGAGCCGCTCGCCGCGGCGCAACCCCTCCTCGATGTCGACCATCATCTTGCGTACCGACGAGTTCGAGGCCTCATCGCCGAGCGTGTGCACCGCCTCGATCAGCGGCAGCCCGGCCCGGATGAACGCGCCGAGCTGGCGGGAGAGGTGCATGACCTCTTCCCGCTTGACCCGCTTGGGGGCGATCTCCTTGCGCAGGAAGCTCTTCTTCACCTCCGACGCCGTCGGCACGGCCGGCCCGGCCGGCACGGCGCCACCCGCTGCGGAGACGCTCTTGGCCATGGTCAGCCTCCCACCACGTAGATGGAGCGCAGCACCTCGGCGAGGGTGGTGACCCCTGCCTCGACGAGGCGTGCGGCCTCCTCTTGCAGCGTGCGCATGCCTTCCGCGCGCGCCACCTTGCGAAGGTCCTCATGCGAGGCTCGCGCCAGCACCATGTCCCGGATGGCATCGGTGACGTCCATCATCTCGTACACGCCGATGCGGTCCAGGAAACCGGTCTGCGCGCAGAAGTTGCAGCCCTGCCCGCGCACGAACCCGTCGATCGGCACCTGACCACCGATCGCCCGCAGCAGGGCCATCTCCTCCGCGGTGGGCTCATACCGTCCGCGGCAGTGGTTGCAGATGCGGCGCACCAGCCGTTGCGAGAGCACCGCGGTCACCGACGAGGCGATGAGGAAGCCCTCGATGCCCATGTCGAGCAGGCGGTGCAGGGCCAGCGGCGCGTCGGTGGCGTGCAATGAGGAGAGCACGAAGTGCCCGGTGAGCGCGGCCTGCACCGCGATGCGGGCGGTCTCCGGATCGCGGATCTCCCCGACCAGAATCACGTCGGGGTCCTGGCGAAGGATCGACCGCAGGCCGCTGGCGAAGCTGATGCCGGCCTGCTCGTTGATCTGGATCTGGTTGATCGAGGGGATGCGGTACTCGACCGGGTCCTCGATCGTCATCACATTGCGTTCCGGTGTGTTGATCTCGCCGAGCGACCCGTAGAGCGTAGTGGTCTTGCCGCTGCCGGTCGGGCCGGCGCAGATGACCATCCCGTACGGCACGCGCAGCAGTCCGGTGAACCGCCCCACCATGTCCTCGGGCATGCCGAGCTGCTCCAGCCGGTAGAGCGGGCGACTCTTGTCCAGCAGCCGCAGCACGACCTTCTCGCCGTCGATGACCGCCGTGGTCGAGACGCGGATGTCGACGCTTCGCCCCTCGACGTCCATCGAGATCTGGCCGTCCTGCGACCGGCGGCGCTCGACGATGTTCATGTCGGCCAGGATCTTGACCCGGCTCACCACGCCGGGCCCCATCGTGGCCGGCAGGTCGAGCATGTCGTGCAGCGCGCCGTCGATGCGGTAGCGCACCCGCACCCGCTCCTCGTGCGGCTCTATGTGGATGTCCGAGGCCCGGTCCCGCAGCGCCTGCGTGATGAGCAGCTGCACCACCTGCACCACCGGCGCGTCGTCGGTGGCGAGTGTGGCCTCCAGCCGCACCGGCTCCCGGCGGTTCGAATGCTGCGCCTCGAAGACCCGCACCTGCGAGCTGACCCCGGTCAGCGCCCGGTAGCTGTTCCCGATGGCCCGCACCACATCGGAGGATGCGGCCACGACCACCGTCACCGGCCGGCCGGTCGCGGCCCGCGCGGCGGCGGTGGCGGCCTCGGACGGGTAGGCCATCGCGACCACTATGCCGTCGTCCTGCAGCGCCACGGGGATGGCCACCAGGCGTCGGGCGGTGGCCTCGTCCATCAGCCGGGTGGCGGCCGGATCCGGCGTCACCGTGCGCAGGTCGACCGCGTGCAGTTGATGCTGCGCCGCGACCATGCGGGCGAGATCGCGCTCGTCCAGATGGCCCTGCTCGACCAGGCGCTGGCCGAGCAGCATCGGGCGGCCCTGCTGCGACTCGGCCAGGGCGGTCACCACCAGGCCCCGCTCGACCAGCTCGGCGTCGACGAGCATTTCGCCGAGGCGGCGCCCACCCGGGCGCACGATCAGATCATCCGGACGGACCGGCTCGATCCGCCCACTGACGCCCGGCCCCGCCGGACCGGCCGCCGCCGAGGGTCGCGTCTGCTTCTTCAGTCTCATGCGGCGGCACCCACCCGCGGCCGCAGGGCCTCAAGGTCCTTCGGGTAGAGGCTGCGGGCGACCGCATCCTCGTGCGTGATCTGCCCGGCCGCGATGAGCCCGGCCAGCGACTGCTCGAAGGTGACCATCCCCTCCCGCTGGCCCATCACCAGGGTGTTGCGCAGCTGGTGGGTCTTGCCCTCCTTGAGCAGGTTGCGTACCGCCGTGGTGGCCACCATCACCTCGAACGCCGCGACCAGCCCGCCGCCGATGCGGGGCACCAGCCGCTGGTAGATGATGCCGGTGAGCGCGGCCGCGAGCTGGGTGCGCACCTGCGCCTGTTGTTCGGCCGGGAAGACGTCGATGATGCGGGCCAGCGCCTGGGCCGTGTCGTTGGTGTGCAGCGAGGCGAAGACCAGGTGTCCGGTCTCCGCGATGGTCAGCGTGAACTGGATGGACTCGAGGTCGCGCATCTCACCGACGAGCAGCACATCCGGGTCGGCCCGGAGGGCCGCGCGCAGCGCGTCGGCGAAGGAGGCGGTGTCGGTGCCGACCTGCCGCTGGTTGACCGTGGCCCGCTTGTGCTCGTGCACGTACTCGATCGGGTCTTCGATGGTCAGGATGTGGCAGGCCCGGTCCTGGTTGACCTGGTCGATCACCGAGGCCAGCGTGGTCGACTTGCCCGAGCCGGTCGGGCCGGTGAGGAGCACGAGGCCCTGATGCGACCGGGCGAACTGGCGCAGGGCCACCGGCAGGCCCAGCTGGTCCATGCTCGGGATGGCGCGGGGCACCATCCGCAGCGCGAGCGCGATGTTGCCCCGCTGGCTGAAGGCGCTGCCCCGCACCCGGGCCTGGTCTCGCCAGCCGAAGGCGAAATCGCGCTCAACGCTGAGCTCCCAGCTCGCCGCCTGCCGGGGCGGGAGCACCTGGGCGAGGAGCGCATCGGTGTCGCTACCGGTCAGCGGCGGGTGGCCGACGATCGCCTTCAGCTCACCGTGCACCCGGATCTGCGGTGGCGCGCCGGCGGTCAGCAGCAGGTCGGTGCCGCCGGCCGACCAGAGCGCCTCGAGCAGCTCGTCGATGCGGGTCCCGGTCGCGATGTCGTCGTGCATGTCCCCTCCGGCGACGGCGTTTCTGTTGTGCGCGGTGCGGGGAGGGCGCGGCCGCATCCTCCCCGAAGCGCTGGGGTCAGGTGCAGGCGCCGGTCGCGGTGATCCCGCCCGAGTTGTCGCTGATGGTTATCGAGTAGGCGGCGCCGCCGTTGGGCTTCTCCTTGAGGTAATTGCCGGAGCCGGTCAGCAGGGCGT
>JBLNGJ010000136.1:0-4770 GCA_050264675.1 Micromonosporaceae bacterium | reverse complement strand
AACGCCGCTTCGGCGTCACCATGCCCGAGACCTCGATCGCGGCCGATGATGACAATGAGCCGCTTGACCTGCCGCTGGACGAGGAGTTCCGGGTCGGCACGCTCGGGCTGGCCTGGGACGGTGACACCGGGACGGTGGTCATCGAGGCGATCGCGGTGGGCGAGTACGAGGCGGACGAGCCCACCGAAGATGAGCTCGCCGAACTCGACCGGCTGCGGGTGCGGCTGACGCCGGCGGAGACGCGGTCGTTCATCTCCCGGGCCCGCCGGCTCGTCAACGCCGGCCGCCCGCCCTGCCCGTTCTGCGGTCAGCCGCTGGACCCCAACGGGCATCTCTGCCCGCGGCACAACGGCTATCGCCGGTAGTCACCGTCATGCCCCGACGCCCTTCCCCGGCCGGAGGAGAGGCGCCCGAAGCCGGGCCATCGCCCGAAGCTGGACCACCACCCGAGGTCGGCCCACCGCCGCGGCTGGCCACCGAGCAGGCGCTGCGGCTACTGACCGAGGGTGAGATCGAGCTGGAGGGCCGCCTGGTCGAGGCGTCCAACACCACCCTGCGGGCGTTCATCTCCCTCGATGAGATCACCGCCCGCTGCGTGTACAAGCCGGTGCGCGGAGAGCGGCCGTTGTGGGATTTCCCCGACGGTACGCTCGCCGGCCGCGAAGTTGCGGCGTACCTCGTCTCGGCCGGCACCGGGTGGGACGTGGTGCCGCCGACCGTGCTGCGGGAGGGTCCGCTCGGGCTGGGCGCCTGCCAGCTGTGGATCGACGAGCCCGATGACGCGGTGCCGCTGGTCGGCTTCGTGCCGGTGGACACGTTGCCGGCCGACTGGCTGCGGGTGGCCAACGCGCGCGGCTCGGACGGTCGCGCGTACCTGCTCGCCCATGCCGACGACGCGGCACTGGCCCGGCTGGCCCTCTTCGACGTGGTGGTCAACAACGCCGACCGTAAGGGCGGCCACGTGCTGCTCGACGGCGCGGGTCACCTCTACGGCGTCGACCATGGCGTCTGCTTCCACACCGAGGACAAGCTGCGCACCGTGTTGTGGGGCTGGGTCGGGCGGGCGCTGCCCGATGACTGCCGGGCCGACCTGACCGCGTTGCGGGACGCGCTCGAGCGAGGCCTCGGCGAGGAGTTGGCCGGGTTGCTCAGCCCGGACGAGGTGGCCACCACCGTCGCCCGGGTGCAGCGGCTGCTCGACGCCGGTGAGTTCCCCGAGCCCGGCGAGGGGTGGCCGGCGGTGCCCTGGCCGCCGATGTAGGCCTCGGCCCGCCCGCGATGGAGGCCTCGGCCCGCCCGCGATGGAGGCCCTCGGACCGCCGCGGGTGGCTGGTTAGGCTGGCGTCCATGGATTCCTGGCTCGCGCCGTCCGTGCCGCCGCTGCCTGGGCGCGGAGGTCGCCTGGCTCTCTACGACACGGCCCGGGGCGGCGTGCACCCTACCGGCGCCGGCGCCATCCGCACCATGTACGTGTGCGGCATCACCCCGTACGACTCCACCCACCTCGGGCACGCGGCCACGATGATCACCTTTGACCTCGTGCTGCGCGCCTGGCGGGACGAGGGTGCCTCGGTCGCGTACGTGCAGAACGTCACCGACATCGACGACCCGCTGCTGGAGCGGGCGGCTCGCGACGGTGAGGACTGGATGGTGCTCGGGATGCGGGAGACCGCGCTGTTCCGGGAGGACATGGAGGCGCTGCGGCTGCTGCCGCCCGGGCACTACGTGGGCGCGGTGGAGTCGATTCCCGCCATTGTGGACCGGGTCGCCGAGCTGGTGGAGCGCGGCGACGCGTACCGGATCGCCGACGGCACCGGTGACATCTACTTCGATCTGGCCGCCGCACCGCGGTTCGGCTACGAGTCCAAACTGGACCGTGCCACGATGCTCGCGCTCGCCGCCGAGCGTGGCGGCGACCCGCAGCGCCCGGGCAAGCGCGACCCGCTCGACCCGTTGCTGTGGCGAGGTGCCCGCGACGGCGAACCGGCCTGGGAGGGCGGCGCGCTCGGGCCGGGTCGGCCGGGCTGGCACATCGAGTGCGCGGTCATCGCGCTGGACCGCCTGGGCCCGGTGGTCGACGTGCAGGGCGGCGGGAACGACCTGATCTTCCCGCACCATGAATGTTCGGCCGCGCACGCCGAGGCGCTCACCGGGCAGGCTCCCTTCGCCCACCACTACGTGCACGCCGGCATGATCGGCCTGGACGGGGAGAAGATGTCCAAGTCGCGCGGGAACCTGGTCTTCGTCTCCCGGCTGCGCGGCGACGGCGTCGACCCGATGGCGCTTCGCTTGGCGCTGATGGCCGAGCACTACCGCCAGGACCGGTCGTGGACCGACGACGGGCTCAAGGCCGGCCAGCAGCGGCTGACCCGCTGGCGCGACGCGACGGTGCGGCCGGCCGGGCCGCCCGGGGCGCCGGTGCTGCAGAGCATGCGGGCGGCCCTGGCCAACGACCTGGACACGCCGGCCGCGCTGGCGACGGTGGACACCTGGTGCGAGGCGGCGCTGGCCGGATCGGGCGCCGATGCCGAGGCGCCGGCCCTGGTCGCGGCGAGCGTCGACGCACTGCTCGGCGTGCAGCTCACACCGGCCTGAGCGCTAGGTCTGCGCTAGGTCAGAACACCCCGGCACACCGCCAACATCTTCTTCTCGGCCGCGTCGAACGCATCGCTGTGCTCGGCCGCGGCCAGCTTGTCGCGGGCGCCGCCCGCCGCCCGGGCCGCAGCCGCCAGATCCGCGGCCGCGGCCGACATCTCGGTGATCGCGGCCGTCAGCCCGGCGTCGCTGGTCTTGCCCGCGGCGTCGGTCATCTTCGCGCCTGCCTCGCTGAACGCGTCGGCCAGCTCGCCGCCGGCCGCGGTTATCTCCTGCGTCGACGAGGCCGGATCGTTGAGGACGAGATCGGCGCGGACGACCGCGTTGAGTATCCCGATGCGCGAGTCGCTGACCGCGCGGCAGGCGGGGAAGTTCGGGTGCGCGGTCGGGCTTGCGCTCGGGGCCGGCGGGCTGGTGGCGGATGCACCGGCACCGCTGGGCGAACCAGCGCACGCGGCCAGCACGGCGACGCATACGGCCCCGACCGACACCGCCATCACCTGTCGCCTCATCGGCGCACTCCTCCTCGTGACGGATCCACGGAGGTGCGGAGCATCGCGTCTTGTTCAGGGTCGGGCAGGAGCTCCCGTACCTCTTGCGCACAACGGCACGCGACGGCGATCTTGGCAGCCCACACCAGCGCCTCCTCGCGTGAGGGCACGTCGACGACTGCGAACCCGCCGATGACCTCCTTGGTCTCCGGGTACGGGCCGTCGGTCACCGTCCCGTCGGTGGCCACGACGCTCGCCTGCTGGCGTTCTAGTCCGCCGCCGAAAACCCACACGCCGGCGTTCACGGCCTCCTGGACCACCGCGTGCGCGTCCTTGCCCACCGCGGGCATCTCCTCGTCGAGGATGTGGTCCATCGCGCCGGCATCGAACGAGATCAAGTATCGCGTCATCGCATGCTCCGTTGTCCCGGCGGCCTATCCCGGCCGCCTCTTGTCTGTTCTACGAATGCCTCGGTGCGGATCCGACACTAGGCCAGAAGAAATTTCACGGGTGACGACGGACACCACAGCCGGGCCTTGAGGGCAGTCACCGACCGTGATGAGGTGGGCCCGAGATCCTGGGCTCTGCGGCGGCGACAGCACGTCGATGTCGGACCTGGGCACGGGACACGCGGCTGGATGGCCACCGGTTCGTGTGAGGCGACCGCAGCGGCCATAGGCTCCTATCCATGACCCGCCTAGACGATCAGGGTCGCCCGGAACCTCCTCTCGCCTCCGGCGAGATCGAGACCCTCGTTGGCTTCCTGGAGTTCCAGCGTGCGACGTTCGCCTGGAAGAGCTCCGGCCTGGATGCGGCCGGTCTGAGGGCGACCGTGGGCGCCTCGACGATGACGCTCGGCGGGATGCTCAAGCACCTGGCCTACTACGAGGACCACTGGTTCTCCCACCGCATGCGGGGCAACGAGCGTCAAGCCGGGTGGAACGACGACGACTGGGACGCCGACCCCGACTGGGAGTGGAACTCGGCCGCCGAGGACTCCCCCGAGAAGCTGCGCACCCTCTGGCTGGACGCCGTGGCCCGCTCCCGCGAGCTGCTCGCCGGGACGCTGGCCGACGGCGGCCTCGACCGGCTGGCCCGACGCAGCTTGCCGGACGGTCGCACGCCCAGCGTGCGCTGGATCGTGGTGCACATGATCGAGGAGTACGCCCGCCACAATGGACACGCCGACCTCATCCGGGAGTCGGTCGACGGCCTCGTCGGCGAGTGACGGGACTGGCCGAGGACAGAATGAGTGGCGATCAGCTGGTGGGCGTGTTCTCAAGATCTGTCAACGGTGGCGGTACTTCGTACTCGTCGGTGAGCGTGGTCATCGGGCCGGGCCAGGTCGCCTGGGCCACCTCGATCGGCCGGCGGTGCGGGTCGGCCGCCACGTGCAGCAGGTGCAGCACTGGCGTGTCCGGCCGGATCGCCAACAGCTCGGCCTCGTCGCGGGTGGGCAACCGGGCGCTGAGGTGATCGGTTGCGTACGCATACCGCCGCCCGATCACCTCCTCGGCCTCCTGGTAGAGCGGGCGGCGCAGGGCCCGGGCCTGGGCCAGCGACGTGCCGGCCGCCTCGGTCGGGCGAAACCACGAGGCACCGATCTCCACCGGCTGACCGTCGGCCTGGACGAGGTGTCGGCGCACCAGCAGCGGCGTGCCGTCGGCGACCCCGAACGCCTCCG
>JBLNGJ010000135.1:0-3644 GCA_050264675.1 Micromonosporaceae bacterium | reverse complement strand
GTCCGGCCTCGCGCAGACCATGACCCAGCTCATCGCCTTCCGGATGTTGCAGGGACTCGGCGCCGGCTCGCTCATGACGATCGGCATGACGGTCATCGGCGAGCTGTTCGGGCTCGAGCGACGGGCCAAGATGCAGGGCTACATCTCCGGGGTGTGGGGCGTGGCCTCCCTGTGCGGGCCGCTCATCGGCGGGCTGCTCACGGATCACGTCTCCTGGCGCTGGGTCTTCTACATCAACGTGCCGTTCGGCGCCATCGCCATGGCGCTGATCGCCGCCGGCCTGGTCGACCGGCCGCGGGACGGCCGGCGGCCGGTGATCGACTACGTCGGCCTGGGCCTCTTCACCGCGGGCATCTCCGCGCTGCTGGTCGGCGTGCTCGAGGCCGGGCGGGTGGCGAGCTGGGCCGGCCTCGACGTGGTCGGGCCCTTCGCGCTGGCCGTCGGTGCCCTCGCCGCCTTCCTCGTGGTCGAGCGGCGCGCGGTCGAGCCGATCGTCCCGCTGCGTCTGTTCGGCCGCCGCATGGTGCTGGCGGCGGCGGTGACCGGGTTCCTGGCCGGCATGGCGATGTTCGGGGCGATCTCGTTCGTGCCGCTCTATCTCCAGGTGGTCAGCAGCATGTCGGCGACCGCGGCCGGCGTCGTGCTGATCCCGTTCGTGCTGGGCTGGGTCGCGATGTCGATCACCAGCGCCCGCCTCGTGCTGCGCATCGGCTACCGCGTCGTGGTGATGGCGGGCATGATCTGCCTCACGCTGGGGTTCCTGCTGCTGAGCCGCTGGTCGGAGTCCCTGACGCTGGGCCTCGCCATGCGTGACGCGCTCATCGGCGGCGTCGGGATGGGCCTCACCATGGTGCCCATGCTCATCGCCGTCCAGAGCACGGTGGCCCGAGGGGACCTGGGCGCCGCCACCGCCATGATCCAGTTCTTCCGGACCATCGGCGGCGCCATCGGGCTCTCGGTGATGGGCACGGTGATGGCGTGGCGCCTGAGTACGGGCCTCAGCCGGGCCGAGGCGCTGCACGGTGTGTTCCTCACCGGCCTGGTGGTATGCCTGGCCGCGGTGGCCTCGGCCTTCCTGGTACCGGCCGGTCGGGCCCAGGACCTGGCCCGGGCGGACCTGCGTGGTGAGCCGACGCGCGTGGGAGGATAGAGCCATGCCGGGTGACGTGCCGCTGCTCGAGCGCTTGGCCCAGCTGCCGGCGGTGCCGGTGGGGGAGGCGGTGGGGCTCGTCGACGCCCTGCCCGAGCCGGGCGCCGACCCGGTCATCGGCCCGCTGTTCGGCACCGACGACGAGGGCAATGCCGTGGTGAATCCACTGGTGCCGGCCGTCCTCGAGCACATGCAGCAGAAGGAGGACGGCACCTGCTACGCCGCGTTGCTGGAGGGATTGACGGGCATCTGGAACGCCGCCGTGCGCGCCGCCGTCGTGACGCGGCTGCGGGCCACCGGCCTGCCGCCCGACGACCTGCTGCTGCGCCTGCAAAAGCTCTCGCCGACCCTCGGCTTCGCCTCCGGCGACCGCCAGTCGGCTCGGGAGTGGCTGGCCGATCCGTTCACGCAGGACGCCTTGCTCGTGCAGCAGTGCGTGGTGCGGTTGCTGTTCGCACTCCGGGCCATGGCCGAGGCGCGCGGCTCCGAGCTGGCCCCTCACTCGTAACCCGCGACGCGAGACAGAAAGGACGACGATCATGGCCGCCATCCCGCAGTCGTACCGGGACCTGTTCGACAAGAAGTCGTTCGCGCACATTGCCACCGTGGGCCCCGACGGCACGCCGCAGGTGACCCCGGTGTGGATCGACTACGACGGCACCCACATCCGGTTCAACACCGCCCGCGGACGCGTGAAGACGAAGAATCTCGAGCGCAACCCCACGGTGGCCATGTCCGTGCAGGACCCGGAGAACCCGTACCGCTACGTACAGGTCAAGGGACGGGTGACCGAGATGACCGAGAAGGGCGCCGACGAGCACATCGACGCGCTGGCCAAGAAGTACCTCGGGCAGGACCGCTACCCGTACCGCCGCCCCGGCGAGGTGCGGGTGACGGTGAAGGTCGCGCCCGACAAGATCCAGAGCATGGGGTGATGCGGGCCAGGTGATCCAGCTCGACGACATCTCGAAGGGCTTCGGCGGCCAGCTTCTCTTCCGCGACCTCACGTGGCGGATCGCCGAGCGCGAACGCATCGGCCTGGTCGGTCCCAACGGTGCCGGCAAGACGACCCTCTGTCGGATCCTGGCCGGGATGGAGGAGCCGGACAGCGGACAGGTGAGCCGGCCGCGCGGCGTGACCGTCGGCTACCTGGCGCAGGAGGCCGCCGGCCAGGCGTCCGGCTCGGTGCTGGCCGAGGCGCTGAGCGGCTTCGAGGCGCTGGGTGGCTACCGTCTGGAGACGCAGGCCCGGGCCATCCTCAGCGGCCTCGGCTTCCGCCCCGACCAGCTGATGCAGCCGCTCACCGTGTTCTCCGGCGGCTGGCGGATGCGGGCCGCCCTCGCCCGGCTGCTGCTGCTGGCGCCCTCGCTCCTGCTGCTCGACGAGCCGACGAACCATCTCGACCTCGCCTCGCTGGCCTGGCTGGAGGACTTCCTCACCGGCTACGACGGCACCGTCGTCGTCGTGTCCCACGTCCGTTACTTCCTGAACCGCATGGTGACGTCGGTCGCCGACCTCACGCCCGAGGGCCTGGTCGTCTATCCCGGCGACTACGACGACTTCCTGGTGGAGCGCGAGGCCCGCCGCGAGCTGCTGGAAGCGCGCGCGCGCAACCAGGCCAAGCGCATCGCCGAGGTCGAGCGCTTCATCGAGCGCTTCCGTTACAAGGCGACCAAGGCGCGCCAGGTGCAGAGCCGCATCAAGATGCTCGACAAGGTCGAGCGGCTGGAGGTGCCGGGTGCCCGCCGCCAGGTCCACTTCGCGTTCCCGGAGCCGCCGCGGACGGGGCGGCGCGTCGCCACCCTGACCGGCATCCACAAGGCCTACGGCGACAACGTCGTCTACGCGGGGGTGGACGTCGCCGTCGAGCGCGGCGATCGGCTGGCCCTCGTCGGCGACAACGGCGCCGGCAAGTCGACGCTGCTCAAGATCCTGGCCGGCGTGCTGCCCTTCGACCGGGGCGAGCGCACGCTGGGCTCGCACGTGGCGGTCCACTACTACGCGCAGCACCAGCTCGACGCGCTCGATTCGACGCGCACCGTGCTGGAGGAGCTGGAAGCGGTGGCGCCGGAGTCCACGCACACGCGCCTGCGCACCATCCTCGGCGCGTTCCTGTTCTCCGGCGACAGCGTGGACAAGAAGGTGGCCGTGCTCTCCGGCGGCGAGAAGGCGCGCCTGGCGCTGGCCCGCATGCTGGTGCGGCCGGCCGCGCTGCTGTGCCTGGACGAGCCGACGAACCATCTCGACCTGGCCTCGCGCGAGGTGCTGGAGTCCGCGCTGGCCGAGTTCCCGGGCACCATCGTGTTCATCTCGCACGACCGCTACTTCATCAACCGCATCGCGACCGTGGTGGTGGAGGTCGCCCGCGGTCAGTTGACGCCCTATCCGGGCTCCTACGACGACTTCCTCGAGGCCAAGGAGCGCGGGGTGGTGCCGTCAGTTGCCCGGGCGCCAGAGCCGCGGGGGGGGCCCCCGCGCCCCCCGGCCCCCCGCG
>JBLNGJ010000134.1:0-3051 GCA_050264675.1 Micromonosporaceae bacterium | reverse complement strand
CCGGGACGCCCGACGCCCAACCGGCCTACGTCACCGCCGTCCGGTCCCGGGTCGGGATGTTGCCCGTGCGGTCGTCGCGCCAGGGCGCGACGTGCGGTCTCGCCGAGTGGTCGAGATAGATCTTGAAATACTTTAGACAACTCGCTTGCAATATTAACTTTCTCAAGGTACAACTTGAGATATGGTACCGATGGAGTGGCACGATCTCACCGGCCTCACCCGGGGGCAGCCGTTCGTCGTTGAGCGGGTCCGCCTGGCCACCGGCGTGGCGATCGAGGGTGAGTTCGAGCCCCCCCAACTCGCCCAGTTAAGCCTCGAGGACCAGGTCTTCGTCACCGCCTTCGTCCGCTGCCACGGATCGATCAAGGAGATGGAGCGGATCTTCGGGGTGAGCTATCCGACGATCAAGGCCCGGCTGAACCGGATCGGCCAGAGCCTCCACTTCGTGGAGACCGATCCGGCGCCGTCCCGGGCCGATGTCATCGACCGGCTCCGACGGGGCGAGATCGACGCCCAGCAGGCGTTGTCCGAATTGGAGGGTCGCGCATGATGCCACAGCTGGTAACCGTACGGATCCGCGGCGAGAATGGCCGGTCGCACCGGTTCTGGGTGCCGCTGCTTCCGGTCGTCGTGGTGCTCTCCCCGCTGCTGATCCTGGCCGCGGTGGTGGCCGCCGTCGCCTGTGTGATCTACCGCATCAATCCGGTCCGGGCGCTGGGCGAAGTGTGGCGGCTGTTCAGCGCCCTGCGCGGGAGCCGGATCGACGTCGAGCAGGGCCGCTCGGCCGTGCTCGTCACCATCAGATAAGGAGGACGCAGTGAACGAACAACGTAGGGACATCCTGCAGATGCTCACCGAAGGCAAGATCACGATGGAGGAGGCCGACAAGCTCCTCGCCGCCGTCGACCGGGACCAGCCGGCTTCACCGCCGGCCGAGGTTCGCCCCAAGGGACGCCTCAAGTACCTGCGCGTGGTGGTGGACGCCAACGACGAGGACGGCCCAGTCCGGGTCAACGTGCGGGTGCCGCTGCAGCTGCTGCGGGCCGGCGTACGGTTGGCGAGCCTCATCCCTCCGCAGGCGTTGGGCCACGCCAACGAGGAGATGCAGAAGGCGGGCGTGCCGTTCGACCTGAGTCAGCTCAAGCCGGAACAGCTCGAGGAACTCGTGGAGCACCTCGACGACATGACCGTCGAGGTCGACCAGCGCGACGCCAAAGTACGGGTCTTCTGCGAGTAGCGCTCGTCCCGCGCACAGCGGGACGAACCTCGACGAGGGTGCGCGAACACCCCCATCGAGGTCCGCGACCGACCGTGCTGGCCGGCCTGTAGGTGCCAACCACAGACTAGCCGATCACCACCGTCGCCGGGGGCATCCAGTCGGGTGCCCCCGGCGCGTGGTGGGCCCGGACGTCCACAATGGATCATCGTTCGCTAACGGGATCAGTTGGTGGAGTTTGGTGGTGACCGCCTGCGCTTCCGGGTGGTCGAGCTCGCGGAGGGTGCTCAGGGCGAGCTGCCAGGCCCGACCGGCCGCGTCGTCGTTGCCGGCGGTGTGCTGGATGTCGCCGAGTTTGGTGAGGCTGTTGGCCTCGGCGTAACGGTCACCGAGATCGTGACGCAGGTGGATGAGCCGGCCACCGGAGGCCCCGCCTGGCCAGTGGCTGCGCTAGGCTGTAGCGGCCACCGGGCGAGGATCCTTCAACCGGCGGCATCGGGACGTGGCGCAGCTTGGTAGCGCACTTGACTGGGGGTCAAGGGGTCGTGGGTTCAAATCCCGCCGTCCCGACAGTGTGATAGGCCTGGTCAGCGGGCTTTCGTGTCGACGGTCGTAAATGTTGGCAGTGTTCGGACATTCACTTGCGGCCCGTTGTGGATCTTGTTGGCCGGTTCGAGTTGCCGCGGTGAGGCCGGCCTGACTATCGGGCAGTGATCGGTACATATATGCGTTGAGCAGCTGTTATGCGCTCGGCAAGGGTTTGGCTCGCGAGCGCGGCGGTTGGTTGACTCGCTCGTTGGGAGCGACCGCAGTCGTGTGTCCGTTGTGGATGGTCAGGACACGCGTCCGACGCGCACGCTTTCACGGTGATCTTCGGTCCGTGCTGCAGCGACCGGCTTAGGCCCGGTGACAGCAACGAGGACCGGAGGTGTGGCGTCATCCGCGCGCCGTCCCCGGCGTGGTGGCTCGGGCCAGCTCCCGGGCCGCGTGCAATCGTGCTCGCGGTACACGGTGTGTGCCTTTCCCTCGCGAGCCTCCTTGGTGGCGGCCGCGCAGGCGGAGCGCCGAGCCGCGCCACCTGAACGATGTCGAACGAGGCGCGTCGACGCGCTTAGGAGACGCCATGCTTGCGCACGGGATCATGAGTCTGTGGTTCGCAGATACGGAGTGGCAGGCAACAGCTCCCCAAACTGTTGCCTGCCTTCCCCCGTGTAACGCTTTTGCCGCTATATTCTATTTGTAGGTTTTGTTCCCATCCATAGTGTCGCCGGCATCGGGGCGCAGCAACCCGGCCAGGCGTCAGATGTGGGCAGGACCAAAGTCCTCGGCCATCACACACACGACCGCAATACCGCCTGACATCATCCCTTGATTTCGTGCAGAAGCCTGTGGCACCGACCGGCACGATCTCCATGCCGTCTCCTCCGCGCTTCCATTCGAGCGGCACACCCAGGCGCGACGGTGAGGGTGTCAGTTGATGAATGGAGGAGTCATGAAAACAACCACACGCCGCGCGGCGATCCTCGCGGTCGCGGGTGCATTGGGCCTGGGCGGCCTAGCCTTAGCGGCGCCCGCGGTGGCCGGTGCGAACCTGTTCGGCGGTCCGGCGGCCGTGACGTTCGGGGGTCCCGGCTGGGCTGACGATGGCACCGGCATGGGCATGGGCGGCTCGGGCATGAACCGCGCCGGTAACGGCAACGGCATGGGAGCCCGCGCTTGGGATGGTGGCTGTCTGGGCCGGGGCAACCTGCCTGCGAAGGGCACGTTGACCGAGCAGCAGAAGACCACGCTGGCAGCGATGGCGCAGGAGGAGAAGCTCGCCCACGACCTCTACG
>JBLNGJ010000133.1:0-5061 GCA_050264675.1 Micromonosporaceae bacterium | reverse complement strand
GCGTCCGCGCTGGCTGTCGGATGGAAGTCCGGGCCGGCGGCGGCGATCAGTACGGTGAGGTCGTGTTTCCGTTGTCGGACCTGCCATCCGGCGGCGTCGAGCAGGTCCAGGACGTGCGCTTGGCCGACCCCGGCAAAGCTTTCGCAATCACCTAGGTTGGCCCGGCGACCCGCTGGCGGGGTCGCCGGCCCTCGCTTGCTAGTGCTAGTCCTTTATGCCGGCCAAGCGCAGGGCGTCTCCAAGGTTCGAGTTCCCCTCGAAGAACCTGATCTCCTTCACCTCGTCGCTGTGCTGTCCGGTATAGCGGAGCACGTAGAGGCCGTTGCGGATGTCAACGACGTAGATAAGCCCGCGGTCGATGATTGGATAGCTCCACATCACGACCTTGTTCGGCCCCAGGCTCAGTGCCGGGTCCTCGAGAGCCACCGATGCCAGGGGGGCCGGTGAGAACCATCCGGCCTGCGCCGGGTGACTCGGATCCGAGATGTCGATCGCCTGGAGGCCGCCGGAATGCCAGGCGTTGAATGCCAGGTTGGGCAGCACGGTCGGGTTATGAGAGCTGTAACTGGTGAACTGCTCGGTCGCAGCGTCGTCGCCGGGGCTGCCCTGGAAGGGCTGTGAGTTCTGGAAGAGCTTGTACTCACCGACGATGCTTGGCTGCGTCGGGTCGGCCACGTCGATGAGGCGGATCCAGCCCCACGGCCAACCAAAGGACGGGACGGTGAAGGTGCCGTACACCTCATCGACGCTCAACTCGAAGTTGCGGCCGGGAACCGGCACCGCCGAGTGACTCTCGGAGCAGCCAGCGGCGGTGTGGCCCGGGCAGACGTTGCCGGTCCCCCAGACCGCCCGGTTCGCGATCGGGGTGATGAGCTTGTCGTTCAGTGACAGCACCGTCCCTGGCGGAGGGTTGCCGGCCGCGATCTGACTCGTGTCCAGGGCCAGGTAGCCACCGCGTAGGTAGGCCAGGTGGGTGATCGTCCCGTCGGCAACGGGCGCCATGGAGTGCAGGGAGAGGTCGAAGTCGTAGGCCGCTGGGTCCGCTGCGCCCGGGAAGAGCTGGTTCCAGTTGCCCTCGGCCACGAGCCTCACCGATCCGTCCTTGGACACGTTACTAATGTCCTCGATAACCATATTGGGCCGGTTTGGGTCGACGGAGGTGGCTGGCGTCGACTCCCAGAGCAGTGCCCGTTCCTCGTTCTTCGGATCCACCCACAGGTAGAACTCGTGCGGCTTGATCGCCAATCCGGCCTTCGATCTGGTCACATGGGTGCTGATCAGGCGGGGGTGGACGGGGTCCTTGAGGTCGAAGAACTTGTAGTCGAACGGGAAGGTGGTGTCGTTACCACGGGGGCAGACGTGGATGAGCCGACTGCAGCGGAACGTCAGCTCGATCAGCAGCTTCTTCGCTGGCCAGACTCGTAGTTCGCGCGAGGTCACGCCCTCCGTCTGGCCGGCCGCGTTGGGTGCCGCGATCGATGCCGGAACCTCACCAACGACAGTCGGACTAGCGGGATCTTGGATGTCGAGGATCAGGATTCCCGGGTGTGGGTGGGTGCAGGTACCGTCCGGGTTCGTAGGCGTGAGGACCGGGACAACCGGACCCGCGCCGTTCAGATCACCGCATGAATTTGAGCCATCGGAGCGATTGCCGACGTACAGGAAGTGCTTGTAGATCGCCGGAGCCGCGTTCATGCCTCGGTTGAACAGCGGGTTGTGGCCGACCAGAACGAAGTCGGAACTGGTTCCGGGCACGCCGCCGCCCGGCGCCACCGTGGTGTCCGCATGAGCGGACGTCGTGGTGGCGAGTACCAGGGCGCAGCACGCGAGGACGACGAGGATTCGATGTTTCATGCCTCCCCTTTCCACGGATGATCGTCACATAGCCAAAGTTCCCTTCCGCTATCTCTACCGCAGGTTCCTCTCTGTCGCACGACGGGCGACAAAGCCGGCCCGCCGACGTTCATGAACGCAGCAGGGCAGGTTCATCCCCGCAACGGCAGCCACCAGCGACAACGTGTGCGTCTCGGTCACGGCTTGAACGCCATACAGGGGTGTCTGGCCTGGGATGGCCGACCGGAGGTCAGCCGGTGTTGGGTCGGATGGTGCGTCGGACCAGGACGGTCGCGGCCACGGCAAAGGCCGCGATCCAAGCGAGCGCGATGAGCAGGGACCGGGTCTCGTCAAACCCATCGGTGAGGCCGCCGTCGATGAGTATCCGGTAGGCCCCGTAGCCGGGCAGGTACTGTGCCCAACCGGCCGGTTCGCCGCGCAGCATCGGGCTCTGCCCGAGGCCGACGTCGATGAACGGGATCAGGAACGCGATGAACACCCCAGCGACCCGCCCGAAGATCGGCGCTAGCAGCACGCCGAGCAGCGCGTAGGTGACGGCGATCAGCGCGTTCGCCGCGGCGTACCAGCCCCACTGCCGCGGGTCGAACACCGTTGCCGCGACCGCGAGGGATACGCCTGTGGCCAGCGCGGTCGCGATGCCGATCACGACCAGCCGGGCGGCAAGCGCCACACCTGGGCGCAGGCCGACCAGGGCCAGCCGCCGGTCGCCCGGGCCGGTGTCGAGCACCACGAACAGCCCGGCGAGGGTGGCCAGCGATGCGACCGCGATCGGCGCCATGGTGCCGGCGTGCAGGTCGAATACGTCGAAGATCCGAGCCGCCCGCGCCCCGTTCTCGGCCACGATGATCGACATAGGTCGATGTGGGGTGATGGCCTGGGCGAGCAGGATGAATACCGCCGGGACTGCGACCAGCAGCGCCCACAGCACCGGGTTGCGGCGCCAGTCCCGCCAACCCATGCGGCTGGCCGCCGCCAGTTGGTCGCGGATCGAGCCCGGGCGGGCGCCTAGCCGGTGTGGTCGGGAGATTCGTACCGTGGCCGCTACCACGGCGAACGCCACCGCCACCGCAGCGACCGTCCACACGACGGCGACACCTAGGTCGCCGAGGCGGCCGCCGTGGCGCAGTGGCAGGTCCGCCATCCACAAGGTGACGAAGTGCGTGGGCAGCGCGCGGGTGCCCATCTTGTCTTCGCTGGAGCCCATCGTCGGGCCGAAGAACACGTCCAGGATCCAGACGAACAGGATCAGCACCGTGCCGTTGACCGGGTTACGGACCAGGGCGCCAACCGTGGCGCCGATGCCGAGGTAGATCACCGCGAACATCAGCGTGCCGGCCACCGCCCGTCCTGGGTCGTCGATGCCGGCGCGCAGCCACAGCGCAACCAGCGCGGCGGCGCTGGCCAGCACAGCCAGGCCCAGGCCGGTCAGCAACCGCGCGGCGACCAGCCGGTGGGCCGGCAGGCCGGCGATGACCAGCCCTCGGTCGGCGTCGCGGGCGGCCGCGGTCTGGAAGTACATGGCGATCCCGGCCAGGAATCCGGCCGCCCACCCCGCCGTCGCGGTGGCCACGGCGGCGGGATCGACGCTGCCGAACAGCTTCGCCGCGTCGACCAGCGATCCGGCGGCGACCACCACGAACACCACTGGCACCACCACAAGCAGCAGCAGGTTGACCGGGTTGCGGGCGTAGTCGGCCAGGAACCGGCGCACGAGAACGACGGTCTTCATCGCGGCACCGCCTTCCCGTCACGCAGCCGCAGGATCCGGTCGAAGCGCTGCTCGTCGACGACGAAATGGCTGATGATCAGAACAGTGCGTCCCTGTGCGCGGCGGTCGGCGACCAGATCCCAGAACCTCAGGTAGGTGTCCCAGTCGAACCCCGCGTACGGCTCGTCCAGCAACAGCAGGTCCGGATCGGCCAGCAGGGCCAGACCGAGGTTCAGCTTGGCCTGGGTACCACCGGACAACTGGTCCGCGCGGGTCGTTGCATACGACTCGAACCCCAGCGCCGTGTACATGTCCCGCCGCGCGGACCGCATCGCCGTGGTGGTCATGCCGTACGCGTGCGCGTACAGCTCGAAATGCTCGTCACACGTCAGCCGGGCGTACAGCACCGGCTCCTGCGGGCAGTACCCCACCCGCCCGGACCGGGTCACCGTTCCCGCGTCGGCGGCCAGCGCCCCGACGATCACCTTCATCAGCGTCGACTTGCCCGACCCGTTCTCCCCGACCAGGCCGACTACCTCGCCCGGCTCCAGGGTCATATCCACCCCCCGCAGCACCTGACGCGAACGGCGAGCCGGCCACACTCCGCGCCGGTACGCCTTCTCGACGCCGCGGACCGTCAGCGTCGGTGCCCCCGGGGTGCCAGTACTCGTGCGGCTCGCCGCCGCAGTTGTGGCATGCATGGCGACCTCCCTTGTTCAACACCTCCAGCATGTGCCTGATACCCCCGGGGGGTAATAGGTACGAGGGCCCGGATCACCGGGTCTTAAGGCTCGCCACTGGCACGGCATTGCGGTGCTGGCCAAGCACGGCGTGCGGGTGGCGATGTCGGACCTGTTCGGTGTCGGCGGGCAGAAGCTGCTCGGCGGGCTCGGCCTGGATGGGCCCTATCAGGCCCGGGTGATCTCGCTTCGCCGGCCCATCGACGCGTTCACCTTCGAGATCGACATCGTGGCCAAGCGCGTCGGCGCCGAGCTTAAGGGCCACGCCGGGTTCCCGGCGATTCAGGCCATCCCCGGTGCCGGTGCCGTGCTGGCTGCGGTGTTCGTGGCCGAGATCGGCGACGTGACCCCTTTGACCGCCGCAGCAGCTGTGCTCCTGGGCCGGGACGACACCGCGGCATCGCGAGTCCGACACCAAGGTCCACCGGGGCCGGATCACCAAGCAGGGCAGTCACCTGGTCCGCCGGGCCGCCATCGAGGCGGTCCAGCGCCTCCACGGCGGCGCGATCGGAGCCGCTCGAGTCCGGCTCACCGAGCGGCGCGGGTCGAACATCGCCAAGGTCGCCGCCGCCCGCAAGCTGCTCACCCTGGTCTACTACGGGCTGCGCGACGGACACATCCGTTGCCTGGCCCGACCAGCGTGAGCCACCCTCCGGCGGGCCCGTACCCGTTCCCGGCGCGACGATTGTGCGCCGATCGGCGTCAAGGCCAAGCCCGCTGCACGGGTCGACCTACGGTCGAGCCTTGACCCCCGACCCT
>JBLNGJ010000132.1:0-4659 GCA_050264675.1 Micromonosporaceae bacterium | reverse complement strand
AGGCGGATGCGGGTGTAGGCGTCGACCGTGGCGGTGATCTCCGGCCCGAAGAACAGGGTGGTAGCGACCGCCTCCACGGAGCTGGACGACAGCAGCGCCGCAGTGCCACCCCAGCTCAGGTGCCGGCCGAGCGTCGCCATCAGCCCTGAGCGAACGTCAGGGTGCCCGACACCAGCCCGATCGCGGTGGCGGTGGGCAGGTACACCATCCACGGCACGCTGTTGTCGAAGCAGCGCGGCAGGCCCAGCTGCAGGGCGTCGAAGACCCCGGCGACGTTGGCGGTGGGCAGCGGGATGGTGGCGATCTCCCGGGCCACAACCAGATGGATCGCCCCGGCGCCGTAGGAGGTGCCCAACGTCGCGGTCTGGATCGACTGGACCCCGACATCACCGGCGGCGAGACTGAATGGCACGAACGTGCCCGCGACCGCCGTTGCGGGCCACGCGGCCATCGTCGCCGTCTTGGAGCCCGAGCCCAGCGAGTTGGTGTTGCCGGTGATGAAGACCTTGCCCCGGCGCCGCGCCACCCAGTGGCCAGACTCCGTAACAGGGCACCAGACCACGCCTTGGTAGTGCATCGTTTGTCTGCGAACCTGCTGGAGGCCGATGGTCCGCCCGGGCCGGCCGAGCGTACAAGTCGTACCCGACGCATCGATCGTTGGCCCGTATCCAGCCAGTGTGGCGGCGACCATAAAGGCCGACATCCGGCCCTCGTGGTGCTGGTAGAACTGACCCTTCTCGGGAGTCCCGTCGCCAGCTACGCAGGTGTCAACGAACATCCGGAGCTGCTCTCGGGTAAGCGAGGTCAAGAACTGGGTCGTCGGGACCTTGGACTTGCCGGGCGCGCACGCGGTGATGGCGTCTACGCCGTCACCCGTCAGGAGCCAGGTCACGATATCCGAACGCCGCAGATACTCGCGGACCCACAGACCGCGGCGCCGGCGTCGACCGGGCGTCCAACCCAGCAGACCCGTGTGTCGCGTGGTGTGGCTCCACCAACGGTGGTAGTGCCGTCTACACATATCACGAGCAGCAACAGGATCCGTGCATCCCTCGGTCGCGCAGCCTCGGCCAGCCCACGAGCCGGCACCAATCTCTTTGAGATCACGACGGATGTCCTCGACGTGCACGGGGTTGGCCGTCTGCGACTGGCATAGCGAGATAGCGGTTCCGTGGTACGCCAAGCTGCCCTCGGTGACGTACCAGGCAACTAGACGCACGAATGCATCGGAGTAGGTCGGCGAAGCTGGAGCTTCGTGATCGGCGCCGCAGATGAGGCCCCACTCGTAGCGCGGAAGCTCGTAAGTTCGCCGTACCTCGATGTCAGCACGGTTTCGGGTTCGCTCGACTGGCCAACGGTGGTCAGGAGTGACTAGCGCGCAAAGCTGACGGCTCGACAACAGCACCATGTCGCCGACGTAAGTGGGGTTGACGAATATCTCGCTCGGCCGCTCCCAGCGCGTCGTACGAGTCGCCGGGTCGAACGCGAGGATCTCATCGTCGGGCGCGACCTCGTCGTACCTCGCCCAGCCCCTGCGCCGCGTAAGGCACTCGGTATCTGGGTCCACGCAGTACGTCAGCGTGGTGTTGGTGACCGGGGCGCCGTTGGTGGTGGCCGTCGAGCACTCGATACCGACCAGGCAGCCGCGGCCGTTGACGGTGCCGTCCAGGTCGCGGGCG
This sequence comes from Micromonosporaceae bacterium, assembly GCA_050264675.1. GTDB lineage: Bacteria > Actinomycetota > Actinomycetes > Mycobacteriales > Micromonosporaceae > JBLNGJ01. The sequence continues at coordinate 2,980 of JBLNGJ010000132.1, read as the reverse complement.
GGGAACGCGACGGAGTTGATGGTCTGCCCGGTGGTGGTGGTGACCACGAGCCCGGAGTTGTGCCACAGCCTGTCGTAGATGGTGATCGCGCCGATGTTGCCGGCGTGGGCGAGGACCAGCCGGGCCAGGTAGACGTTCTTGGCCGCGACCGCGGCCGGAAACGGGATCTGACCGCTGTAGGCGGTCAGCGCCGCGCCGGCCAGGCCCGGGGATGGGGCGGTGGCGGCGCCGGGTGAGCCGGAGACGTAGAAGCTGGAGTGCAGCACGCCGGCGGCCTCGCCGGTGACGGCGTCCTTGTAGACCTGCTGTCCGGGCAGCAGGGAGCGGAACAGGTTGTCCGCGGACAGGATCGCCACGCTCACCTCCGGGCATGACAAAGGCCCCGCCGACGCGGGGCCTTTCGTGTGTGTTCGGGCTACTGGTGGGCTTCGGCGCGGTTGAAGTCCAACGCCCCACCCGATCCGCCCCCGCCGGCGTAGACCAGCCGACCGGCCAGGCGGGCGTACATCGCGCCAACGGGAACGACGGTCGAGCCGGTGGACCAGAACGTGAGGCTGGTGGTAGTCGCCTGGGTGTCGATCACCGTCTCACCCAGTGCGGCTGGAAAGGCGGTGTCCTGCCCGTCGGCGAACCAGCAGGCCCGGATCGTCGCGGTCGACGTGATGCCGCCGGAGCCGAAGACCTGCCCGGCCACGTCGATGTAGAGCGTCGTGCCGGGTGTTACCGGGAACGCCGCCGAATAGATGTAGCTATCCGACGCCGCGGCCGATGGCGGTGAGGTAGCGAGCTTGAACACCAGCGTCGAGTCGGCGGCGCGCAACCCGACGAACGCGATGGTCGGCGCGCCGGAGACCTGAGCCTGACCCCACATGTACGCCGGCAGGGACGAGCTGATCGTCGGCTGGGGATGCACCGCAAAGTCGCCGTTGACGACCAGGTTTCCGGCGTGCCCGGACCGGCCGCCGAGTACGAACCAGTCAGTGCCGTCCTGGGTGATGATCACCTCGTCGCCGGGGATCGGCACGTAGTTGGTGAAGTAGGCCGCCTGCACCACCGCGCCGTCCACCAGCACCCACACGTAGTCGGCCTGCGGCGCCGGACTGGCCTGGACAGTCCCGATGCGCATCCGGGCACTGCTCGGCGCGGTCGGTGAGAACTGCGGGTTGACCGGCCCTGACGCCACCAGCACACCTCCGAGCAGCAACGCGAGCAGGCTGGCCGCCAGACGGATGAACATAGACCGAGCTTGACAGTCCCGGGATCATGAACGCGTCGGCCGAACGGTCACACCTGCGTCGAACGGGACGAGACATCCATCGTCGGGACCGCCGCGGTCAACGGCACCTCGAACGAATCGGCGATATGCAGCTCGTACCCGTCCTCGGTGATGACCGCGAGCACGTCACCGGCCTCCAATGCCGGGTTGGCGATGACCCCGACCCGCCGCTGGCGACCCAAACCCGCCACCCTGGCCAGGATCGCCCGGCCGGCTTGCTGGGCCTGACCCGCAGTGGTGATCATCGGGTCGAAGAAGTGCTCGACCACATGCCCGTACGCCCCGCCGTAGGTCAGCGGTCCGCTGGTGACGGTCGCCACCTCGCGGATGGTGGTCGCATCCGCCGACCGCGCGCCGGTGATGACCCACCGGTTCGCCACCCCGGTTCGGTCTTCACGCTGCACGTCGGAGACCACCACGCCGCCGGCCCCGGTCGCCACCGACCAGGCCGGGGTGTCATCCAGGGTCGGGTATGGCCGCAGCAGGAAGGTCCCGTCGGGCAGGGCGAACGCTTCGCAGCCGATCGCCAACGCCATCTTCTGGATGGCCTGGCCGCGTGAGCCGTCGCCGAAGTCCCACGCCAACGCGGCCGGGACAACGGCGGTCGAGCCGGTCACGTCGGTGACTGCTGCGTCGGGGTGGGTGCCGGCGATCAGGGTGGTGATCGCCGCGGCGATCCGGGCCCCGGCGGGTGCCTGTTCGGGTGCCTCGAACCCGTCGTCGTTGATGTCGGCGAACCGGTCCCAGCACTCCACGTCGACCAGACCCGAGCGGCGGGTACGGCTGCGGGACTGGACCCGGCCGGTGAAGACCGGCACCGGGGGGAAGGTGGTGGTGCCGGCGGCGATGGTGACCCAGATCCGCACCTGCACGCCAAACGGTGACAGGTTGTCGGTCCACTGCTCCTCGGGCACACTCAGGTACGCGCGCCGCCGAACCTGCAATGCTGCGTCGACACTGACCCGCCCGGCCTCGATCGGGATATCGGCGAGCTTCTCATCACCCAGGTAGGCGCTCACCGTCGGCACGTAGCTGTGCGAGCTGGCCAACGCGTCGAGGAAACCGGGCGGGATGCTCCACATCAGAGGCCGGGCCGGGCGTACACGTCGGAGGTCTGGCGGCGGGTCACCGCTGTGGTCACGGCGTCGCCGTCGAGCTCGATCGGCGAGTTGTGGAACGCCGAGACGATCGCGTCGGCCAACTGCGCGTAGTCGATCTGGGTTCCCGATGCCCCACCCTGGCTGAGCGGCCCGACCCACCCGTCGGCTGACGGCCGGAACGCCCGGTAGCGCTCGGGCTGCTGCTCGTCGACCCGATACCAGCGGTCGGCCAGCACCGGCCCGCCTGCCGCCCGCCCGGGCAGGCGCGCGAACTCGCCCTCCAGCGCATACGAGCCGGTGTACTTGATGCCCGGCAGCCGACCTTTCGCGGTCACGAACACCGAGATCTCGTACGGGCCGGCCAGCTTGTCCAGCTCGGCGCGGGTGATCCCCGCCTCGACCCCGATCTTCTTGATCGCCGCGACCTGATCCATGTAGCGGCGGTTGGCCTCCTCGGCCGACACACCAGAATCGCGCAATGCATCCCGCCACCGCTGCGCCAGCTCGATCTGCCGGAGCACCGCCAGCCGGTCCTCAACCCCCGCCGCGGTGCCGCCGAACGCCCCCCGGTTGCCCTTGAGAGTCGCGGCCAAGTCGAACAACC
>JBLNGJ010000131.1:0-5757 GCA_050264675.1 Micromonosporaceae bacterium | reverse complement strand
GCTCATCACCCGGGATCTTCCGCTGCTGCGCCAAGCCGCCGAGGTCACCTCCGTCGGCGTCAGCTTCTCGGTCGGCTTCGTCGATGAGGAGCTGTGGCCCAGTGTCGAGTCGGGCACCCCGAGCCCTCGGCGGCGCTTGGACGCGGTGCGCCAGTTCGTCGACGCGGGCTTCACGGTGACCGTCCTGATGGCACCGATCCTGCCCGGGCTCACCGACACCGACGAGTCGATCGAGGCGACCGTCGCCGCCATCGCCGCCTCCGGGGCTTCGCGCGTGGTGCCGCTGCCACTACACCTTCGGCCGGGCGCCCGGGAGTGGTACCTGGCCTGGCTGACCCGCACGCATCCGGGGCTCAGTGAGCGCTACCGCGGGCTGTTCCGGGGCGGTTCCTACTCACCGGCCGCCTATCAACGTGAGGTGACCGCCCGGGTTGGCGCGGCCGCCCGTCGCCACGGCCTCAACCCCACGCGCGCCGACGAACACCGTCAGCCTCGGCACCCGAGCGCCGTGGGCCCGCCCGCCGCGACGGTCAAGGCAGAACAGCTCTCCCTCCTGTGAACGCGCGCGGCGAGCTAGGGTCGCCCTCGTGCGTACTCCGCGACAGATCCTCGAGGAATCGACCACCATCGCCGTGGTCGGGGCCTCGCGGCATGAGGACAAGAGCGCCTACTCGGTGCCGCTGCAGATGCGGCTGCACGGTTGGCGGGTCATTCCGGTCAACCCGTACGCGGAGGAGATCTGGGGTGAGCGGTCCTACCCGAGCCTCGCCGACGTGCCCGGGCCGATCGACCTCGTCAACGTGTTCCGCCCGTCTGAGCAGGCCACCGAGGTGGTGCGGCAGGCCATCGCGGTCGGCGCCGGTGCCGTCTGGCTGCAGCAGGGCATCGTCTCGGCCGAGGGTCGCCGCCTCGCCGAGGACGCCGGCATCGACTATGTCGAGGACCACTGCATCGCGGTCGAGCGGGCGCTGAGCCGGCTCTCCCGGCGAGGCTGACCCGGGCCGGCTGGGTCAGCCGTTACGGCGATGCCCTATCGGCCGACCGGCGGATGGCAACGCGGAGGGGCAGCGTGCCAACGGGGTTACTGTGCAGGCGTTCCCGGCCTACCCCGTGAGGAGCGACCGCATGAGCGACTACGTTTCACCGTCCAATGTGATCAGCCGTACGGGTGCCGGGGTCGTCGGTGGGCTCGCCGGCGGGTTAGTGCTCGGCATCGCGCTGCAGATTATGGGGTTCATGTCGCAATTTGGCGATCTGGTCGGGCGCACCTCGGCCTCGTGGGCGTGGATCACGCAGCTCGCTGTCGCGGCCGCCTCGGGGGCGCTCTTCGGCATCCTCGCCGGGCGCGCGATCAGCCGGCAGCTGATCTCCGCCGGTGGCATCGGCCTCGTCTACGGGGTCGTGCTCGGCGCAATCTTCATCCTCGCGGTGCTGCCGCTCGCCTCGGGGCACACCGCGTTCAACCTGGACGACCGCGCGATCCGGGGCATCGGGGCGTTCGCCCTCTTCGGCATCATCGTCGGCGTGGTGTACGCGATCGCCGGACCCCGCCGCCGTTACTACGACTACGCGCCCCGCCGCGCCGTGCTCGGCTTCATCAGCGCGATGCCCCGCCGGCGCCGCCGTCGGCGTAACGAGGACGACGACTAGGCCGGGTTCCGCCACCAAGACCCGGCCAGCAGCGCCCGACCGGCCAGCAGCGCCCGCCGGGGAGGCCCGGCGTCGGAGTGGCCGGACCCGAGTATCGTCTGCCTGACCCCGCCCGGCCGGGTCTGCGGCGATTCCGCCGCCGCGCGAAGATCTGGCAGGGAGAATTGGTAGCAGGCGACAGCAGGGAGTAGCGATGACCTGGTCACCGCAGTCGGATGGCACCTCCGACCCGGCGTCACCACCCGCGGGCGGACCCACCTCAGGCGCCACGCCCCCGTCGGGGCCGTCGATGCCCACCCCCGACGCGATGCCCGCGCCGCCCGATCCGTATGCGGCACCGCCGTCCTGGGCCGCTCCGGCCGAGCCGGCACCGCAGCCGCCTTCGCCCGCCTCGTACCCGCCAGCCGGTTCGTACCCGCCGGCCGACCCGTACGCCCAGGCCGAGGCGTACCAGGGCGGCGCCGCCTATCCGCCCGGCACGTACGCGCCAGGCACCTATCCGCCTGGCGGCTACCCGCCAGGCACCTATCCGCCCGGCGGCTACCCGTACCAACCGGCACCGAGTCGCGGCACGAACACCATGGCGATCCTGGCCCTGGTGCTGGCCTTCGTCTTCGCCCCAGCCGCGATCGTGCTAGGCCACATGGCCAAGCGCCAGATCAAGACCAGCGGCGAGGAGGGTGGTGCCCTCGCCACCGCCGGCCTCGTGCTCGGCTACCTGTTCACCGGGGTCTTCGTGCTGGCCTGCTGCGGTGTCGTGGCCAGCTCGATCATCGCGGCCAACAACGGCGTGAACTGACCCGGGTTCAGCGGTACTGCACCTCGCGAACGCTGTTGCCGCCGTCGAGCACACGCAGCTGCCCGGTGCGGTAGGACGCCGACGGCGAGCACAGGAACGCGACCGCGGCGGCCACCTCGTCCGGCGTACCCGGGCGGCCCATCGGCGTATCCAGACCGTGCTTGAGTTCGGTCACCGTCGAGCTCGAGGTGTGGATGATGCCCGGGGCGACCGCGTTGACGGTCACACCGTCCGCAACCACCTCCATGGCCAGCGCGCGGGTCAGCCCGAGGACACCGGCCTTCGCGGCCGCGTAGGCCGCCTCGGTGGGCAGCGCGTTGACCGGCCCGGCGGTCGCCGACAGGTTGACGATGCGGCCCCACCCGCGCTCGGCCATGGTGTTCACAAACGCCCGACTGGTCAGAAACGCGGTGGTGAGGTTGCGGTCGATCTCGACCCGCCACTCGTCCACGCTGAGCTGGGCGACCGGCCGCAACACCTCGGGGCTGGCCTTGCTGGCCAGCCCGGCGTTGTTCACCAGCACCTGCACGTCGCCGAGCTGCTCGCCGATCGCGTCGGCGAGTGCGCCGACCTCAGCCTCGACGGTCAGGTCGGCGACGAACCCGACCGCGCCCAGCTCGGCGGCCCGGTCGTGGATCCGCTTCGTCGTCGACACGATCGCCACCGTGGCGCCCAGCGAGCGCAGCCGCGCCGCGATCGCGAACCCGATGCCCTCCGGGCTGCCGGCCCCGGTCACCAAGGCCACCCGACCGTCCAGTCGATCCCCCTCAAACCCCATGGGCTGATCCTGCCGTCGGCGCGCCCTCGCCGGCAACGCCATCACCGGACAGCTGGCTGACACACGCGCGGCGCTGACCTCGGCTACGCGACATGGCCCGCTACCCTGGCGGAGCACTCGCCAGCGCACCGCCCGAGCCAGCCCGGGCAACATCCAGCGGAGACGATGATGACGGACCCCGATCAGTCCTGGCGCGACCCGAACTGGCAGCCTTCGCCACCATCGCCGGCACCGAGTGCCGACCCGACGTTCGGCTACACGACGCCGCAGCCGGCCTACGGCTATGGCGCGCCCGGGTACGCGGCCCCACCCACGAACAGCCTCGCCATCGCGTCGATGATCGTCGCCATTCTGGGCTTCGGGCCGATCGGGGCGATCATGGGCCATGTGGCCCGCCGGCAGATCAAGGAACGCGGTGAGCAGGGCGACGGCTTCGCCTTGGCCGGCATCATCGTCGGTTGGATCACTACCGGCATCTGGGTGGTCTGCTGCGGCGGGATGTTCGTGCTCTGGGCGGCCGGGATGGCCGTCGGCGGAACCGGGGCCGTCTGACACCCAGCAAGCCCGGGTCAGGCGGTTCGGCGCAGGCCAGCCGCCCGGCCCTTGCCGGCGATCACGAGAGCCATCTTGCGGGACGCCTCATCGATCATCTCGTCGCCGAGTAGGACTGCACCCACCGAGCCGCCCGCGGCTGAGGTGGCCCGTTCGTAGGCATCGAGGATCCCCTCGGCCCGGTCGTACTCGGCCTGGGTCGGCGAGAACACGTCGTTCGCGGTGGCGATCTGACCCGGGTGCACCACCCAGGTGCCGTCGAAGCCGAGCACGGCCGTGCGGCTCGCCGCCACCCGGAACCCGGCCAGGTCGTGCACCTGCAGGTACGGTCCGTCGATCGCCTGCAGCTGGTAGGTCCGGGCGGCCACGACGATCCGCATGAGCACGTAGTGCAGCGGGTCGCCGGGGTAATCAGCCGGCAGGCGACCGACCGAAAGTGATCGCATGTTGAGCGATGCCATGAGGTCGGCCGGACCGAAAATGATCGCCTCCAACCGCGGCGATGCGGCGGCGATCGCGTCCACCTGCGACACGCCCGCCGCGGTCTCGATCTGCGCCTCGATGCCGATCCCGCCCACCGGCAGGCCGAGCGCGCGCTCGAGCTGACCGAGCGTGAGGTCGAGCCAGGCGACGTGGTCTGGGGTGCTGACCTTCGGCAGCACGACGCAGTCCAGTGTGGACCCGGCTCCCTCGACCACGTCGATGACGTCCCGGTAGGCCCACGCCGTGGTCGGGTCGTTCACCCGTACTGCGAGGATCTTGCCGCCCCAGTCGCCTTCGTTGAGGGCGGCCACCACGTTGCCCCGAGCGCCCGCCTTGGCCAGCGGGGCGACCGCGTCTTCGAGGTCGAGGAAGACCTGGTCGGCGGGGAGGCCGTGAGCCTTGTCGAGCATCCGCACGTTGGAGCCCGGCACGGCCAGGCAGGACCGGCGAGGACGGCCGAAGGCACCCATGGCTGCTCTCCTCGGCGCGGTTACGGGGCGCGCCACGCCCATCGTGCCAACCGGCCACAGTGGTCTCGCGTCTGGGCGAGATGTGCGCGTCGAGTGGTCCCTCAATCCTTAGCGTGACCAGGAAGGGAAGGTTCCCAGCCGAGTGTCATCGCGGGCGATGCCTTCGAGGTGGTTCGGGTCTGCTCCCGAGAGCGAATGGGAGGCGGCCGTAGCAGAACACCGCGAGCCGACCAGCTCGCCATGGCCTGCTGAGGACGTGCACGACCTGGCGTCCTCATGAACGACCAGCCAACATAGTCCCGGACGCGGGCAAGCAGCGCGATGACCGAGAGCTAGACGAGGTCCGGCCGGTGCCGACGTATCCACGCCCGCCTCGATGTCGTCGCGTCGCTCCGACGCGACGACACCTGATTCTGTCCGGCCTGCCCGGCTGAGTCTGTCAAATGTCACATCGCCGGTCATCCACAGGCACGTGTCGAATCCTTGTGGGGCAACGATTTGACGGTATGATTCGAACGTGAGTTCGGGGGCGGCGGCAGGGCTGTGGTCGGTGGTGACCGCGTTGGCCGAGGCGGACCTGGACGCGATGCCCGATAGTGCCCGGCTGGCCGAGCTGCGGGAGTTGTGGCCGGCGGTGTGTGCGGCCCAGGCCCAGATCGCCCGCCGGGTTGGCGCGGTGCATGTGCGCGGCGCCGCGGTGGCCGACGGGTCGGTCTCGACCCAGGCGTGGCTGCGGATGCGGTTGCGGCTGGACCGGGGTCCCGCCTCGCGGTTGGTCAAGGCCGGTGCCCGGCTCGACGATCTGGCCGACACCGCCGCGGCGTTGGAGTCTGGGGAGATCTCGGTCGAGCACGCGGCGGTCATCGTCGACGCCGCGGGCGAGCTCGGCGGCGAGGTGATCGCCGCCGGGGTGGAGAAAGTACTGCTGGACTACGCCCGCGCCTACCCACCCGCCGCGGTACGGGAGCTGGCCCGCCACATCAAGACCCGGCTGCTCGACGACGAAGAAGCCACCGCCCGCCAGG
>JBLNGJ010000130.1:0-5543 GCA_050264675.1 Micromonosporaceae bacterium | reverse complement strand
GTCGGCGACGCGGCGTGTCGCGAGGACGCTCTACTGGTGACCTTCGAGCTGGGCGATAGGGTAAGAGAGCGCCGCGCGGCGGGGAGGTTATCGCAGATGCATGAACCGGTGAATCCGAACGGGTCTGAGCAGGAGCACGACCACGTCGCGGAGGTGGCACCGGATCTTGCTCTCGACGAGTACGAGCCGTCCGACGATGATGCCGAGGCCGAGGAGCCGTCGGTCGGCTATCGCGGCGTGACTGCCTGCAGCGCGGCCGGCATCACCTATCGCCAGCTGGACTACTGGGCCCGCACCGGGCTGGTCGTGCCGAGCGTGCGAGACGCGTCGGGTTCGGGCACCCAGCGCCTCTACTCCTTCCGCGACATCGTGGTGCTCAAGGTCGTCAAGCGTCTGCTCGACGCCGGCGTCTCGCTGCAGAACATCCGCAAAGCGATCGAGACGCTGCGGCGCTGGCACGACGCGGACCTCGCCGGCATCACCCTGATCTCCGACGGGACGACGGTCTATGAGTGCCGCTCGGCCGAAGAGGTGGTCGACCTGCTACAGGGCGGCCAGGGCGTCTTCGGCATCGCTGTGAGCGGCGCGTTCAAGGAGATCCAGGGCTCCCTCGCCACCTTGCCGGTCGACGGCGGCGGCGAGGAGGAACGGCCCACTGGCGACGACGCCGGCCTCGACGAGCTCGCCGCCCGCCGCGCCCGCCGTCGAGCCGGCTGAGGTTTCGGGGGCCTGTGCGGATCCGCTGGCGTGAGCGACACGCGCGCCAGGTGTGCGGGTGCGCTGTCCGTGATAGCGGGGTGCCCGGCACCCCCTCGCGCACCCAGGGCCAAATTCTGCAATGTGCTCTCTCCGACGCCTTTGATAGCGCCGAGCTCAGGAAAGGAGCCCGGTATCCGGGGGTAGCGCCCGATCCGGATAGAGCGAAATCCAGAAAAGTGCCCTCTTGCCAACTCAACGAGACTCTGTATAGGGCTGAATTGTGAATCGAGCCCTCGCCGCCTTGGCCGGATAGGGCACCTTTCCGAAAACTGCCGTGGAGTACGGAGTGGGTCGACGCCCGGAGGGGCCGCGGAGCGTGGAGTGGGGCCGGGTTCTGTAGGCGAGTTCGGCACACCGGCCGGCGCAAGGGTCCGCGCACGGGCCGGATCCGGAGGCGAGCCTGGGCGAGTGGGCCGAAGCCGGGGCCGGGATCCCGAGGCGCGCCGCGGCACCCAGAGCGGAAATGGCTCACCCGCGTACGGGCGAAATCCTTGAAGTTGCCCATTCGGGCGTGAATCGTTGGGGCCGAATCCTAAAAGGTCGCTCCGGGATGCTGGTAAGGTCCGTCCACCGTGGATCGGTCGGCCTGTTTGACTGCCGCCTGGGATGGCCGATCACCTTGGCATGTCGGGACTACTCGGCGCAACGGTGCCGCCATATCGTTTCCGTGGTGTTTCTCGACGAGTGCGAGAAACCAGACCAGTTTGCCACCACGGGTGCGGGGAGGAACCGTGAACGTTGACCGTCGGCCGGAGGAGGGCCTGGATCCGGCGGTTTGGCAGCGGCACGAGATGCGCATGGCCTTGGCCGCGCGCGATATTGCCGCCGTCTTCCGCTTGCTCCAACGGGTCGGCGTCTCCCAACGACGCATCGCCTCGCTGACCGGGCAGTCGCAGTCGGAGATCTCGGAGATCCTCGGCGGCCGCCAGGTGATGGCCTATGACGTGCTGGCTCGCATCGCGGACGGGTTGGGCCTGCCGCGAGGGCATATGGGTCTTGCGTACGACCCGAATACGGCGGCCCTGGTCGAGTCGGCCCCGGCCGAGGCGGCGGCGAACGACGAGAACGAAGATCCCCGGCGCATGCTGGCGCGGGTGGCTCAGGTCACGGTCGGCGCGGTCGCCTTGGACCCGGAGAGCTGGTGGCAGCCGTTCGAGCGGTCGACCGCGCCGGTGCCGACGCACGTGGGCCTGGCCGACGTGTTGCGGCTGGAGAACATCACAGACGAGTTCCGGGCGCTGGACCATCAGTACGGCGGGGGAGCCTGCCGCGACGCGGTGGTCGCCCAGGCCCAGTCGGCGCAGCAGATGCTGCGGGCCACCATCGCCGACGACGTGGGTCCACGGCTGCACACGGCCCTGGCCGACCTGCACCTGCTGGCCGGGTGGACCTCGTTCGACGTGGGCCTCTACGCCCCGGCCCGACGGCACTTCGCGCGGGCGCTGGAGCAGGCGCGTTACGCCGAGGAACCGTCGCTGGTGGCGAAGGTGCTCAACTGCATGGGCCGCCTGCACCTGCACCAAGGGCTGACCGTGGAGGCGCTGCGGCTGTTCCAGCTCGGCCAGATCGCGGCCCAGGAGTCGAGCTGCCCGTTGGCTGTCAGCCTGGTCACCGCGAACGAGGCCTGGGCGTACTCGCTGCTCGGTGACGTGGCTCAGGCGCTGGCTGCGGTGACCCGGGCGAAGGCGGAGTTTGCCAAGGGCGACCCGTGGCACGACCCGCCGCCGTGGATCCGGTTCTTCGGCTCGGCCGACCTGCAGAGCCTCATCGCGTTCACCTACGCGTCCTTGCCCGACCCGACGCCGCAGCAGCGGGCGATCGCCATCGAGGGTTTCTACGTCAGCACCGCGTTGCGGGAGCTCAGCATGACCCGCAGCCGGGCGTTTGACATGACCATGCTGGCGTTCTGCCTCTTCGAGGCCGCCCACATCGACGAGGCGATCAAGATCGGCTACGAGGCGGTGGAGCTGGCCGAGCAGGTGCGATCATTGCGGGTGATCGACCGGTTCACCCCGTTGCGGGCCTCGGCCGCCCGCCACGTCGCCCGGTCGGATGCGCGGGATCTCGTCGAGCGCGTCGACAAGCTGCGCGGCTGATGAAAGCACGGGCACCGTTATCTACCGGAAACGTTAATACGGTGCCCGTGCTTTCACCGGGACGGGGCGGGTGAGCTGGTAGGTTTGCGGGGCTGATTATCCCGCGTGGGAGAGTCCGTCCGGGCACGAGCAACAGAACGCCCGTACGGCGCCGAAGGGGCAAATCCTCCCCGGAACCTCTCAGGCACCAGGACTGCGCGGGAAGGCACTCTGGAGCGGCCGTCCGCGACAGAAGGGGAGGGCGGCGAAGCCACCTCACCTGCCTGGGAGTGCCGATGTCGGGAGATCTCACCTACGGCGTTCCGTTCGTCGGCCGCCACATCGGGCCGGCCACACCGGACCTGCGGCGGATGCTCGATGTGGTGGGCTACGGCTCACTCGACGAGCTGATGGACGCCGCCATTCCGGAGGTGATCCGCTGGCCGGGCCGGCTCGACCTGCCCGACGCCGCTACCGAGGAGGAGGTGCTGGCCGAGCTGCGCGCCCTCGCCGGCGCCCACCCGGCCATGGTTTCCATGATCGGCCTGGGTTACTACGGCACCTCGACCCCGGCTGTGATCCGGCGCAACGTGCTGGAGAACCCGGCCTGGTACACGGCGTACACGCCGTACCAGCCGGAGATCTCGCAGGGCCGGCTCGAAGCGTTGCTCAACTTCCAGACCATGGTCGGCGACCTCACCGGGCTCGCCACCGCTAACGCCTCCATGCTCGATGAGGCCAGCGCCGCGGCCGAGGCGATGACGCTCGCCCGCCGGGCGAGCAAGGCCGCGAGCAACGTGTACGCGGTCGACGCCGACACGCTGCCGCAGTCCCTCTCGGTGATCATGACCCGGGCCCGGCCGCTCGGCATCGAGGTGCGGGTAGTGGACCTTGACCAACCGCTGCCGGCCGAGCTCTTCGGGCTGCACGTGCAGTACCCCGGCGCGTCGGGCGCGGTGCGCGACCACGCCGAGGTCATCGCGGCCGCGCACGAACGGGGCGCGCTCGTCACGGTCGCCGCCGACCTGCTCGCCCTGTGCCTGCTGCGCCCGCCGGGCGAGATCGGTGCCGACGTCGCGGTCGGCAGCGCGCAGCGCTTCGGCGTACCCATGGGGTTCGGTGGTCCGCACGCCGGCTACCTCGCGGTGCGGTCGGGCCTGGAGCGGTCACTGCCCGGGCGGCTGGTGGGGGTCAGCCGCGACGCCGCCGGGAATCCGGCCTACCGGCTCGCGCTGCAGACGCGCGAGCAGCACATCCGCCGGGAGAAGGCGACCAGCAACATCTGCACCGCACAGGTGCTGCTCGCGGTGATGGCGAGCATGTACGCGGTCTACCACGGCCCGGACGGCCTGCGCGGCATCGCCGCCCGGACGCACCGGATGGCCATGCTGCTCGCCGCCGGCCTGCGCAGCGCCGGGGTGGAGCTCGCGCACGAGGCGTTCTTTGACACCGTCGAGGCGGTTGTGCCCGGCCGGGCGGCCGAGGTTGTCGCCGGCGCCGCGGCACGCTGGGTCAACCTGCGCCAGATCGACGCCGACCGGGTCGGCATCGCCTGCGACGAGACCACGACCATCGAGCACCTGCGCGCGGTCTGGGCCGCCTTCAGCGCGTCCACTGTGGATGAGGACGGGCTGGACGCGCAGAGCGGGCTGCCGCGCGGGCTACGCCGGCAGAGCCCGTACCTGACCCATCCGGTCTTCCACACGCACCGTTCGGAGACGGCGATGCTGCGCTACCTGCGCGGGCTGGCCGACAAGGACTACGCGCTGGACCGCGGGATGATCCCGCTCGGTTCCTGCACGATGAAGCTGAACGCCACCACCGAGATGGAGTCGGTGACCTGGCCGGAGTTCGCCAATGTGCATCCGTACGCGCCGGCCGAGCAGGCCCGGGGGTACGCGGAGCTGATCGGCGACCTGGCGGCCTGGCTGGCCGAGCTGACCGGATACGACGCGGTCAGCCTGCAACCCAACGCCGGCTCGCAGGGGGAGCTGGCCGGGCTGCTCGCCATCCGGGCCTACCACCTCGACAACGGGCAGACCGACCGCGATGTGTGCCTCATCCCGTCCAGCGCCCACGGCACCAACGCGGCCAGCGCGGTGATGGCCGGCATGCGGGTGGTCGTGGTCGCCTGCGATCAGAACGGCAATGTGGACCTGGTCGACCTCGACCGGCGGCTGGCCGAGCACCGTGGCCGGCTGGCCGCCATCATGGTGACCTACCCGTCCACCCATGGCGTCTACGAAGCCGGCATCGCCGAGCTCTGCGCCAAGGTGCACGAGGCCGGCGGCCAGGTCTATGTGGACGGCGCCAACCTCAACGCCCTGCTCGGCTACGCCAAGCCCGGGCACTTCGGGGCCGACGTGTCGCACCTGAACCTGCACAAGACCTTCTGCATCCCGCACGGTGGCGGTGGCCCCGGCGTCGGCCCGATCGCGGTGCGCGCCCACCTGGCCCGCTATCTACCCGGACATCCGCTGCGACCGGGGGAGTCACCGGTCGGCGCGGTCGCCGCCGCCCCGTACGGCTCGGCTGGCATCCTGCCCATCCCGTGGGCCTACATCCGGCTGATGGGTCCGGACGGCCTGGCCCGGGCCACCGCCGCCGCGGTGCTCGCGGCCAACTACGTGGCCACCCGGCTGCGCGGGCATTACCCGGTGCTCTACGCCGGCAACAAGGGCCTGGTGGCGCACGAGTGCATCCTCGACC
>JBLNGJ010000129.1:0-4048 GCA_050264675.1 Micromonosporaceae bacterium | reverse complement strand
CACCGACGCGGGTCACCTCGTCGACACCTCCGGCCGGGACGAGGCGCCCCGCGGGGGTGGCTGGATGCCCCAGGAGTACCTGGCCGTGCAGCCATCGCTGCCGGGTGGTAGCTCGAGTACGTTCCCGCGCACCCACGAGGCGGTCGGAGACCACCGAACCCCCGACGGGGGCGGGTCCGATAACGCCAAGGCGCCCGGGAAAATCCTCGCGTTTCTCAGCGGCTTCTTCCCGAGCCGGCCCAACGCACCGGAGACGCTGACCAACGCTGGCGCGTCCGGCGCCGGCCACGGCGGCATCGGCTACCGGGGCATGGACCCGTCGGGCGCCCAGGGCCGGCGCACCGTTGACGGCCGGATGACCACCGGCGGCACCCTGCTCGGGCACACCTACACCCACCCGATCGAGCGACGCAAGGCGCCGCTTCACTTCAACCGCCCGACCCTGCGTCGGGTGCTCGCCCCGTCGATCAACACCGAGCGGGGCGGCCCAAGCCCGGGTGGCTACTCCTCGCAGTACGACTCGGCCAGCTCGGCCTGGTCGGCCGGCCCGCGCCAGCCGCGCCTGCGTCGGCTGATCAAGGCGTACGGCCAGGCTGAGTACGACGAGGTGAGCCAGTCGCCCGAGGCGGCCCGCCGGTCAAACCCTGGCCCCATCGGCAATGCGGGGTGGTGAGCGGTGCCGATCGGGGAGGAGATCAAGGCGGCGTGGTCCGGCCCGGGCAAGAAGTGGGTCATCGCGGGTGGCCTGGCGAGCCTGGCCTATCTGTGGTGGACCCGCGCCCGCACCGGCGGCGGCGCCAGCGGCGGCGACGGCGTGTCGTTCACGCCGGGCGGCTCGGCCGTGGCCGACCCGATCACCCCGCCCGGCGGGGACTACTCGGGCGGCTCGGCCGAGCCTGGCCAGCGGCCCGGCAATAACGCCGAGTGGCTCCAGGAGGCCACCGCGAAGCTGCTCCTGCCCCCGTACAACTACGGCGCCGCTGGGGTGTTCAACGCGCTGACCAAGGCCCTGGGCGGGGAGAGTCTGACCACCGCGGAAACGTCGATCGTCGAGCGGGCGATCACTCTCTCGGGCGTCCCGCCCGAGGGCATGCCGCGGATCAACATGGCCTCCACGGCCAACCCGCAGGCCAGCACCCCGGCGCCGAGCCCACCCAGCTCGACGGTGACCCACACCGTCGTCCGGGGCGAGGCCCTGTCCAGCATCGCGGCCGGGTGGAAGGTGAGCACCTCGGCCGCGTACGCCCGCAACGCCGTCACGATCGAGGCGGCGGCCAAGGCCCACGGCTTGGCAAGTTCGCGTGGCGGACCCAATAACACGCTCGGGTGGTGGATCTACCCGGGTACCGTCCTCGTGAAGCCGTAGAGGGAAGGGACACCATGCCGACACTTCGGGCCGACATCTCGATCCCGGTAGCGCTGGGCACTGCCGGCGTGGTCTGGGGTATCTATCAGCTCGGCCTGCCCAGCCTGGCCGACGCGCGCGCCGTCGAGCCCAACTCGGCCGACCTGGCCGCGGCCGAGCGCCAAGCACTGGTGATGTCCGCGGCTGTGGCTGGCGGCATCGCACTCCTGGCGGGCGACCCGACGCCGTTTGTGGTGGGTGGCCTGCTCGCGGTGGGGTTGTCGTGGCTGCATCGACACTCGAACATGCTCAACTCCACCACGCAGACGATTTGGAATCGCGACAGTTTCGGCGGTCGCCGGTACGTGGTCGAAGCGGAAGGCTAGGCGTGCAGCCAAACCCAGGGGCCGCCGCGGCCGACCTGACGGCGCGGATCGTCTCGGCCGCGCCGTCGGTGATCCCCGGCGCGGGCGAGGTGGCCGGCGTGGTCGACACGTTCGTGGCGGCCCGGCGCTGGATCTCCGACCGGCACAACTGGGTGCGGGTGGCCTGGGTCGTGAGCGGCTTCGTGCTGATTGCCACCGGGGTAGCGTGGATGGCCCGACGGCCCATCGAGAGCCGCATCACCGAAACCGCTCAGACGGCCGCTGCCGTCGCGAAGTGAGGTCACCCATGTTCCAACAGCCAGCCGTCGCGAACGCGGCCCAGCACCCACCAGCGGGCACCAGCTCGGCCACGTGGGAGCAGGACGTGGGCGTGGGTGGCGAGGATGTCCACTCTGAGCCAGCGGCAAAGGCGGTCGCGGTCAGCGTCCAGGGCATCGCCACCGTTCGCAACGTGCCGTCGCTGGCCGCGGCGACCAACCTCTACCAGGTGGCCATCAACTCGCTCACGCCTCTCCTGGGCCGCTCACCCCAGCGGCGGGCGGTAACGATCGTGTCGAGCGTGGCCGGTTACATCTGTGCGGGCAAGCCGGCCGGCGAGACGGGGCCGGCCGGCAAGCCCCAGGGCATGCCCGTACCGGCGAACACGCCGGTCTACCTGTCGACCTCGGCTGAGCTGTACTTCTTCGCGAGCGCGGCCGGCGAGGTCGGCTACCTCGCCGAGATCGACCTCGGCTAATCGGCCGAGGTCGACAACCTCGGCCAGACAGGGGAGGCGAGCAACCGGTGCCCGACACCACCGACCTCATCCAGGCCAGCTACGTGACCGCGGTCGGCGCCGTGGTCGGCTTCCTGCCCGTGCAGCCCTACGCCCGCCGGATCACCCAGATCGTGCTCAAGGGGCCGTCGCGCTCGACGTTCAAGCTCTACAAGGGCAGCAAGATCGAACCGTCGATGCAGCTCTCGGCCACACCCACCGGCGGGGGCGCCGACAACACCTACGACACCACCCGCGACGGGGCAGCGCTGATGATCGGCGCGGGCGAGCAGGTCATGGGCGTATGGAGTGGCGGCGCCACCGCGTCGGGCCAGACCGGCACCGCGACCGTCCGATCGGCCTACGGAGCGGGGATCTTCTGATGGGATGGGGGCCGGCACCGCTCACGACCCTCAACGTCCCCGAGGATTTCGCACCAGGAGACCCGCACTTCACGGCCGGCCCCGATATCCCGGCCGAGTTGACTGCCTACTACAACGGGTCGGCCTACAATTTCCCAGTCGTCTTCGCATTGCTGTCCTACTTCGACGCCGACTCGTACCGCTATGACGTGACGCTGGGGCCACTCGACGAGGGGGCGGGAAACACTTTTCCCCACGGTTATGGGTTCGTGGTCAATGGCACCGTCTACGAGGAGTCGCTCAACTCGATCGCCGAGCCTGCACCACACCAGCGGATAATCAACTGGGGCGGGGTGACCAGTCAGGGCACCACGCCGTTCGGGTTCACTTTCGGCGACGGTACTGCGGCCGAAGAAGAGGCATTCATCGCCGGGAAGTACCTCAACATCGGATCGGACACAGACTTTGAGATTGGCGGCCAAAGTCAGGGCCGAGGCTTCGTTTGTCAGGGTGTGACCAACGCCAACTCGGCCGCCGCGGGAGCCGAGACCGTGGTTATGACAACCACCGCGGGAACGTTCCGCGATGGGCGGGTATTCAGGGCAGTTATCAACTCGGGCTACTTCGGCAGCGTGGCCAATAACGCAATACTTCGCGTCCGGAAGACCAACATCGCAGGGACCGTCCTGTTTCTACTGCGGACTCCCCCGATTCCGCTGGTCGCGGCGACCTGCCAATTCCTATTCGAGGCAATGTTCATGAACAACAGCGGCGCCGGGATAACCGACTCATTGGCGGTCACCTTGCAGGCGTCGGCCGGTACGGTCACGCAGGCGGCCTCGGCGACCGGGCAGCGCTACATCCACGTGTTCGATCACGGCTCGACGGCGCAGTACGGCACGGGCTGGGTGAGCCTGTAGCGGGCGGGCGGTGCGGCTGCTACGCTCCGGCGAAAACCCGGCACGATTCCCGAGGAGGGATCGACATGCACGACAGTGAGCACGAGGTCACCGAGGTCGAGACGGTACGGGAGGAAGACCTCCCCGGTCAGGCCGAGGTCGACCAGGCCGACCTGGAAGGCGTCAACCGCGACCAGGTGGCCGCCGCCCCCGAGGACGACCCGCCCGTGGCGTCGCTCGGCGCGGTCGTCGACGACCTGGCGAATGCGGCCGAGTCCTACGGCGACGACGGGGTGGCCGGC
>JBLNGJ010000128.1:0-6040 GCA_050264675.1 Micromonosporaceae bacterium | reverse complement strand
GTGCGCCCGTGCCAGCCGTTGATGGTGACCTGGACGTCGCCGTCCGTTCCGGCCGATCCGACCGTGCGACTGGTGCGCCCCGCGGAGGTCGATCTGCTGTTTCCGGCCGCGGTCGCGATGTACACCGAGGAGGTCGGTGTCTCGCCCCTCGCCGGCGACGGCGGCCGGGACTACCGCGTCCGGGTGGCCGAGCTGGTGCGCGGGCGCCGGGCGTACGCCAAGTTCGCCGGCGGGCGGGTGGTCTTCAAGGCCGAGCTCGCGGTCGTCACCCGCCACACGGCGCAGGTGCAGGGCGTCTGGGTGGCGCCCCAGTGGCGCGGCCGCGGCGTGGGCACGGCGGCGATGGCGGCGGTGGTGCGCGACGCGCTGCGGCGGGTCGCGCCGAGCGTGAGCCTCTATGTCAACGACTACAACGCCCCGGCTCGGCGCGTCTACGACCGCTGCGGCTTCGTGCGGATGGGCACGTTCGCCACCGTCCTGCTCTGAGCCCATCTGCTCTAGGCCCACGTGCTCTGGGCTCACCGTCAAAGGTCGGGTGGCGGTGATCCGTCGACCGCCCGCACGTGCACGGCCGTGCCGTAGGCGCAGATCTCGGTCCAGACCGGGCTGACCATCCGGTGGTCGAACCGCATCCCGACCACGGCGTTGGCGCCGCGCCGGCGGGCCGCCTCGACCATGTGCGCCACCGCCTCCTGCCGCGAACCGGCGAGAATGCGTTCCATGGCTGGGTTGATCCGGCCGCGGTTGAGCGACTTGATGCCCTCCAGGAACGGGTTGTGCGAGCGGGCGGTGACCCCGAGCACCTCGCCGATCACGTCACGCACCTCGTAGCCGGGCACCGCGTCGGTCGTGACCACCAGCATCCGGCCCCACCTGCACTCCCGGCGATCGGATCGACCGCTGCCGGCACGGTAACCGGCCCGAGCGTGGCGGAGGGCGCCAACGGCGCCCATGTCACCCTCGCGGTGGCCCGGCCCTAGGGTTGACCCGTGGGGATCGGGACCGGAGAGATGCGATGACCGCGCGGCCGCCGGCGCTGACCGTCGACGAGCTGCGCCACGGCGTGCAGTCCGGCGCGATCGACACCGTGGTCATGGCCATTGTGGACATGCAGGGACGGCTGCAGGGCAAGCGCTTTCACGGCGAGTTCTTCGTCGACGAGGTGCTCGACCACGGCACCGAGGGCTGTGACTACCTGCTCGCGGTCGACGTGGAGATGAACACCGTCGACGGCTACGCGACGTCGGGTTGGGAGCGGGGCTATGGCGACTTCGCCCTGGTGCCCGACCTGACCACGCTGCGCCGGGTGCCGTGGCAGCCGGGCACCGCGTTGCTGCTGGCCGACGTGACCGGGCTCGACGGCACCCCGGTGCCGGTGGCGCCCCGGCAGATCCTGCGCCGCCAGCTCGACCGGCTCGCCGAGCACGGCCTGCACGCGTACGCCGGCACCGAGCTGGAGTTCATCGTCTACCGCGACTCCTATGAGGACGCCCAGCGTCGCGGCTACCGCGACCTCACTCCGGCCAACCTCTACAACGTCGACTACTCGCTGCTCGGCACCGCCCGGGTCGAGCCGCTGCTGCGCCGCATCCGCACCGAGATGGCGGGCGCGGGTCTGCGCCCGGAGAGCGCCAAGGGCGAGTGCAACCACGGCCAGCACGAGATCGCCTTCCGGTACGCACCGGCGCTCACCACCGCCGACCACCACAGCATCTACAAGACCGGGGCGAAGGAGATCGCCGCCCAGGAACAGCTCTCGCTCACCTTCATGGCCAAGCCCAACCAGCGCGAGGGCAACTCGTGCCATGTGCACTTCTCCCTGCGTACGCCGGACGGCACGCCCGCGATGGCCGGTGACGGCACCGCCGGCCTCTCGCCGCTGGGTGGCCATGTGCTCGCCGGCCAGCTCGCCTGCCTGCGCGAGTTCACCCTGCTCTACGCGCCGAACATCAACTCCTACAAGCGTTACCAGCCCGGCTCGTTCGCACCCACCGCGGTGCGCTGGGGCGTCGACAACCGCACCTGCGCGCTGCGGCTGGTGGGCCGGGGCGCCTCGTTGCGGGTGGAGAACCGGGTGCCGGGCGGCGACGTGAACCCGTACCTCGCCCTCGCCGGCATGGTCGCCGCGGCCGTGCACGGGATCGAGAACTCACTCGAGCTCGAACCGGCCGTCACCGGCAACGCCTACCTGGATCGGCACGCCACCCGGGTGCCGGCCAGCCTGCGCGAGGCGCTGCCGCTGTGGGAGTCCGGCGGCGGCGTGCTACGGGCGTTCGGTCACGAGGTGGTCGCCCACTACGCCAACAACGCCCGGGTCGAGCTGGCCGCCTTCGACGCCGCGGTCACCGACTGGGAGCTGCACCGAGGGTTCGAGCGCCTATGACGGTCGCCGAGGTCATCAATCCGGCCACCGAGGAGGTGGTCGCCCGGGTGCCGTTCGCCGGCGCGGAGGAGGTCGACGCCCACATCGACCAGGCCCGGCGGGCCTTCGACCCGTGGCGCCGGCTCGCGCCGGGCGACCGGGCCCGGCTGCTGCGCCGGTTTGCCTCCCTTGTGGACGAACACCGCGAAGAGCTGGCCCAGCTCGAGGTGCGCAACTGCGGCCACACCATCGCCAACGCCCGGTGGGAGGCGGGCAACGTCCGCGACGTCCTCGACTACTACGCGGCCGCGCCGGAGCGCCTGAGCGGTCGGCAGATCCCGGTGCCCGGCGGCCTGGACGTGACGTTTCACGAGCCGCTCGGCGTCGTTGGCGTGATCGTGCCGTGGAACTTCCCCATGCCGATCGCCGGCTGGGGCTTCGCCCCGGCGCTCGCGGCCGGCAACACGGTCGTGCTCAAGCCGGCCGAGCTCACCCCGCTGACCGCGATCCGCCTGGCCGAGCTGGGCCGGGAGGCCGGGCTGCCCGAAGGCGTCTTCACCGTCGTGCCGGGCCCGGGCCGCGTGGTCGGTGAGCGCCTCGTCGACCACCCGTCCGTGCGCAAGATCTGCTTCACCGGTTCGACCGAGGTCGGGCGGCATATTATGCGGCGCTGCGCCGACCAGGTCAAGCGGCTCACCCTGGAGCTCGGCGGCAAGTCCGCCAACATCGTCTTCGCCGACGCCGACCTGGCCCGGGCGGCGGCCACCGCCCCGTACGCCGTCTTCGACAACGCCGGGCAGGACTGCTGTGCCCGTTCGCGGATCCTGGTGCAGCGCAGCGCGTACGAGAAGTTTCTGGGCCTGTTCGAGCCGGCGGTCAAGGCCCTGCGGGTAGAGGACCCGACCCGCGAGAGCGCGCAGATGGGCCCGCTCATCTCGGCCGACCGTCGGGCCGCGGTCGAATCCTATGTGGATGAAGCTGAGGTGGCGTTCCGGGGCACCTGCCCGACCGGACCGGGGTACTGGCACCCGCCCACCGTCCTGCTCGCCCCGAGCGGTCGGGAACGGCACTGGCGGGAGGAGATCTTCGGACCGGTCGTCTCGGTGCGACCGTTCGACGATGAGGAGCACGCGGTGCGCCTGGCCAACGACAGCGAGTACGGCCTGTCCGGCTCGATCTGGACCCGCGACGTGGGCCGGGCGATCCGGGTGGCGCGGGCGCTGGAGACCGGCAACCTGAGCGTGAACTCGCATTCGTCGGTGCGCTACTGGACCCCGTTCGGCGGGTTCAAGCACTCCGGGCTCGGGCGCGAGCTCGGCCCGGACGCGCCGGCCAGCTTCACCGAGGTCAAGAACGTCTTCATCAGTACGGAGGAGTGAGTGGCACGCCTGCGCGACCGGGTCGCCGTCATCACCGGGGCGGCGAGCGGAATCGGCCTTGCCACCGCCCGCCGGTTCGCGGCCGAGGGCGCGTTCGTGGTAGCCGTCGACGTCAACGCCGAGGGCGCCACCGCCATCGCCGAGGAGATCCGGGGTGCCGCGGTCGGCTGCGACGTCTCGGATGAGGACGCGGTGCGTGGCCTCTTCGACGGCGTGGTCGCGACCCACGGGCGGGTCGACATCGCGTTCAACAACGCCGGCATCTCGCCGCCCGAGGACGACTCGATCCTCACCACCGATCTGGACGCGTGGGAGCGGGTGCAGCGCGTCAACCTCAGGTCGGTCTACCTGTGCTGCCGGCACGTGATCCCGCACATGCAGCGGCAGGGCAAAGGCTCGATCATCAATACGGCCAGCTTCGTGGCCCTCATGGGCGCGGCCACCTCCCAGATCTCCTACACCGCGAGCAAGGGCGGCGTGCTGGCGATGACCCGCGAGCTCGGCGTGCAGTTCGCCCGGGAGGGCATCCGGGTCAACGCGCTCTGCCCCGGCCCGGTGGCCACGCCGTTGCTCATGGAGCTCTTCGCCAAGGACCCGGAGCGCGCGGCCCGCCGGCTGGTGCACATTCCCATGGGACGCTTCGCCGAGCCGACCGAGATCGCTGCGGCGGTGGCGTTTCTCGCCAGCGACGACGCCTCGTTCATCACCGCCGCCACGTTCCTGGTCGACGGCGGGCTCTCGGCCGCCTACGTGACGCCCCTCTAAGATCGCGTCGACCATGAACCTTAGTTCCTTGTCGGCGGCGGTTCGGGTCCGTTAGTTCATGATCGGCGCGGGGCAGCCAGTGGGGCGATCCGGCGGCCGTGGGCCGAGTCGTCGATGAGCGTGGCCAGGCGGCGCTTCCGGGTCTCCTCGCGCTTGGCGCTGACCACCCAGTAGATCGCGGTGCGCTGGTAGGACGGTGCCTGCGCTCGGAAGAACTCCCACGCCGCGGAGTTGGCCCGCAACTGCCGCACGTACTCCGGCGGCAACGTGGCAGCGCGGCGCTGCTCGTACGAGTAGATGGCGCTGCGGTCATCGCGGCGCCGCTCGAAGGCCCGCAGCCCGGCCGGGTGCACGAGACCCTGGTCGATCAGCTCCTGCATGCGCCGGATGTTCACCGCGCTCCAGTTGCTGGTGGGTTTGCGTGGGGTGAACCGGATCGTGTAACTCTCCGCGTCCAGGCCCCGCCGGATGCCGTCGATCCAGCCGAAGCAGAGCGCCTGATCGACCGACTCGGGCCAGGTGATGCTGGGCCGCCCCGTCCCTTTCTTGTGGAAGCCCACCAGGACCTCGGTCGCGTCGGCGCCGTGCTCAGCCAGCCAGGCCCGCCACTGCTCGGGCGTCTCGAAGAAAATGGCCTGCGCCACGCGCCGCACCCCTTTCTCGCGCCGATCATGAGGTTACGGACGCGACACGCCGCCGACAAAGAACTAAGTGCATGATCAGCGCTGGGGGTGCCGGCTGTCGGTGGGGCAGGGTAGAAACGATGGCGTGGCCGAGGGCGTGGATCGAGATGCCGCCGAGGCGGTGCTGCGCCGGCTGGCCGGGCCGGGTGCGACGCTGCATGAGGACCAATGGGGTGCGATCGATGCGCTGGTCGGTGGGCGGCGGGTGCTGCTGGTGCAGCGGACCGGGTTCGGCAAGTCGGCCGTCTACTTCGTCGCCACCGCGCTGCTGCGCCGGGCCGGGGCCGGGCCGACCGTGATCGTGTCGCCGCTGCTGGCGCTCATGCGCAACCAGGTCGACGCGGCCGCCGGCGCGGGCATCCACGCCGCCACCATCAACTCGGCCAACACCACCGAGTGGGCCGACATCACCAAGGCGGTCGCCACCGGTGACGTCGATGTGCTCCTGGTCAGCCCCGAGCGGCTGAACAATCCGGAGTTCCGCGACGAGGTGCTGCCCGAACTCGCCGCCACCTGCGGGCTGCTGGTGGTCGACGAGGCGCACTGCGTCTCCGACTGGGGTCACGACTTCCGCCCCGACTACCGGCGCATCCGCAGCTTCCTGGCGGCGCTGCGACCGGGCGTCCCGGTGCTGGCCACCACCGCCACCGCCAACCAGCGGGTCACCGACGACGTGGCCGAGCAGCTGGGGGCCGACGCGGTCGTGCTTCGCGGCCCGCTCGACCGGGACAGCCTGCGGCTGGGCGTGCTGAGCCTGCCCTCACCCGCGCACCGGCTGGCCTGGCTCGCCGCGCACCTCGATGAGCTGCCGGGCTCCGGCATCATCTACACCCTGACCGTGGCGGCGACGC
>JBLNGJ010000127.1:0-5617 GCA_050264675.1 Micromonosporaceae bacterium | reverse complement strand
GCTCGCGGCCGAAGTGGCCGTAGGCCGCGGTCTCCTGGTAGATCGGGCGCAGCAGGTCCAGGTCCCGGATGATGGCCGCCGGACGCAGGTCGAAGACCTCGGTGACGGCCTTCTCGATGCGGTCCACCGGCACCGACTCGGTGCCGAAGGTCTCCACCGAGAGGCTGACCGGGTGGGCCTTGCCGATCGCGTAGGCCACCTGCGCCTCGCATCGCTCGGCCAGGCCGGCCGCGACCACGTTCTTGGCCACCCAGCGCATCGCGTACGCGGCCGACCGGTCCACCTTGGAGGGATCCTTACCGGAGAACGCGCCGCCGCCGTGGCGGGCGTACCCACCGTAGGTGTCCACAATGATCTTTCGCCCGGTCAGGCCGGCGTCGCCCATCGGGCCGCCGATCTCAAACCGCCCGGTCGGGTTGACCAGCAGCCGGTAGTCCGTGGTGTCCAGGCCCAGGCCATCGACCTCCGGCCCGATCACGTGCTCGCGCACGTCGGGGGTGAGCAGGGTCTCCAGCGAGATATCTGGTGCGTGCTGGCTGGAGACGACCACGGTGTGCAGCCGGACCGGGCGCAGCCCGTCGTACTCGATGGTGACCTGCGTCTTGCCGTCCGGGCGCAGGTACGGGATCGTGCCGTCCTTGCGCGCAGCGGCCAGGCGCCGGGCCAGGCGGTGGGCGAGCGCGATCGGCAGCGGCATCAGCTCCGGCGTCTCGGCGCAGGCGAAGCCGAACATCATGCCCTGGTCGCCGGCGCCCTGCGCGTCCAGCAGGTGCTCCGACTCGCCCGAGCGCAGCTCGATCGCGCTGTCCACGCCCTGGGCGATATCGGGGGACTGCGACCCGATCGCGACGTTGACGCCACAGGAGGCGCCGTCGAAGCCCTTCTTGGACGAGTCGTAACCGATCCGCAGGATGGTCTCGCGCACGATGCTCGGGATGTCGGCGTACGCCTTGGTGGTCACCTCACCGGCGACGTGCACTTGACCGGTAGTGATCAGCGTCTCCACGGCCACCCGACTGCGCGGGTCGGACCCGATCAGGGCGTCGAGCACGCCGTCGCTGATCTGGTCGGCGATCTTGTCTGGATGTCCCTCCGTGACCGATTCGGAGGTGAAAAGGCGGCGTGCCACGTTGCTCCCTGCGGGTCCTGTCCGGGCTCGGCCTCCGCGGGCGCGGGCGGCCGGGCATATGTGGGGCGAAGTCTAGACGGTCGCAACTGAGGGGTAGAAGTCGAACGGTGCGCTGCTACACCGGGAGCCGGGTCACCACGTGGTCCCACACCGCGTCGGCCACGTCCTCTTTGGCCGCCTCGGCGATATCGGTCCGGGAGCCGTCGGCGCCGAGAATCGTCACCACCGTGGTGTCCCGGCCGAAGACCTTGTCCGGACCAACCTCGTTGACCACGATCAGGTCGGCCTTCTTGCTGGTGAGCTTGGCCCGGGCGTGCTCAAGGGCGTCCACGGTCTCGGCCGCGAAGGCGACGAGCAGCTGGCCGGGCGGCTTGCGCTCGCCCAGCTCGGCGGCGATGTCGGGGTTGGTGACCAGCTCGATCACCGGCAGGCCGTCCGCCTTCTTGATCTTCTGGTCGGCGTAGCGGGCCGGCCGGAAGTCGGCCGGTGCGGCCGCCATCACCACCACATCGGCGCCGTCGGTCGCCTCGAGCGTGGCCTTGCGCAGCTCCTCGGTGGTGCCGACGCGCCGCACGTCCACCCCGGCCGGGTCGGGCAGGCCGACGTTGGCCGAGATCAGGGTCACTTCGGCGCCCCGGGCGGCGGCGGTGCGCGCCAGCGCGTACCCCTGCTTGCCCGAGGACCGGTTGCCCAGGAAGCGCACCGGATCCAGCGGCTCCCGGGTTCCCCCGGCGGTCACCACCACCCGCCGGCCGCGCAGGTCGGCTCGGGCGTCTGGACCGCGGCGCAGCACCCGTTGGACGGTGGCGAAGATCTCCTCCGGCTCGGGCAGCCGGCCCTTGCCGGTGTCGGCCCCGGTGAGTCGACCGCTGGCCGGCTCGAGCACGATCACGCCGCGACCGCGCAGCGTGGCCACGTTGGCCTGGGTGGCCGGGTGCTCCCACATCTCGGTATGCATGGCCGGAACCAGCACCACCGGGCCGTCGACGGTGAGCAGGGTGGCGGTGAGCAGGTCGTCGGCGAGGCCGTGGGCCGCCCGGGCGAGCAGGTCGGCGGTGGCCGGCGCGACCACGACCAGGTCGGCTTCACGGCCGATCGTGACGTGCGGAACCTGGTGGGCGTCGGCCCAGACAGTGGTGTGCACCGGCTCGCCCGAGAGGGCGGCCCAGGTGGGCGCGCCGACGAAACGCAGCGCCGCCTCGGTCGGCACCACCCGCACCCGGTGGCCCGACTCGGTGAGCAGGCGCAGCAGCTCACAGGCCTTATACGCCGCGATACCCCCGGAGACACCGAGGACCACGCGGGCGGCCACGGTCAGCCCTCGACCGGCTCCGCGGTGAGCAGGTTGCCGTTGATCTCACGCAGCGCGATCGAGAGCGGCTTCTCCTGCGGGGTGGTCTCGACCAGCGGCCCGACGTACTCCAACAGGCCCTCGCCAAGCTGGCTGTAGTACGCGTTGATCTGGCGTGCCCGCTTCGCGGCGAAGATCACCAACGCGTACTTGGAGGAGGTCTTCTCCAGCAGCTCGTCGATGGGCGGGTTGGTGATGCCTTCGGGAGTGGCGATGGTTCCGGACACGGACACCCTCACGTCAATAAGTCACTCATGTGTGAACCGAGCAATCCTAGCAACTCCTCCGCGGCCTGCTCGACGTGGTGGTTGACCACGGTCACGTCGAACTCGGGCTCGGCGGCCAGCTCCTCCAGCGCGTGCTCCAGGCGGTGCCCGATCGTCTGCGGGTCGTCGGTGCCCCGTCCAACCAGCCGGCGCTCCAGCTCGGCCCAGCTCGGCGGGGCGAGGAAGACCAGCTGCGCCTCCGGCATCGCCTCGCGCACCTGCCGGGCGCCTTGCAGGTCGATCTTGAGAATGACCGGCTGGCCGGCGCCGAGCCGGACCAGCACCGGCTGGCGTGGCGTGCCGTAGAGGTTGCCGGCGAAGTCGGCCCACTCGAGCAGCTCGCCGGCCTCGATGAGGCGCTCGAACTCAGGTCGGCTCACGAAGTGGTAGTGCACGCCGTCGACCTCGGCCTCGCGCCGCCGCCGCGTGGTCACCGAGACCGAGAGCCATACCCACGGCGCACGCGCCCGGATGAACTCGATCACGCTGTCCTTGCCGACCCCGGAGGGGCCGGACAGGACGGTGAGCCGGGCCTCACCCGGGCGTGCGCCGTCAGTGGTCACTGCTCAGTTGTACCCGATTCCGTAGGGACTGTGCTCGGGACTTGCCAGCGCAACACCAATGCCTAATTAGTTATCACCGGCTGCCGGCGGCGAACTCCGCAAGCAAGGCCCTGCGCTGCTGGTCGCCGAGTCCGCGCAAACGCCGGCTCTCCGCGATCTTCAATTTCTCCATGATCTGCGTCGCCCGTACCTTGCCAATACCGGGCATCGCCTGGAGCACGGCCGAAACCTTGAGCTTGCCGACGACATCGTCAGACTCCGCCCGGTCCAGCACCTTCGTTAGCGTTGTCTTACCCGCCTTGAGCTGCTCCTTGAGCTCGGCACGGGCCTTGCGAATCTCCGCAGCCTTCTCCAGCGCGGCAGCGCGCTGTTCAGGGCTCAGCGTGGGAAGGGGCACCAGGTCTCCTCAGGTCCCTCGTGGTGAGCTGGGAAGGTCCAGCGCCGGGAAAACTAGTGAACAACGGACCGTTTGGCAACGCGACAGGACGTAATCGCCCAGCGTGGCGCGCTCTTCGCGTTCACAAATCTGGATATTCCAGAGCGTTTCGACACTTGGCCTGCGTGTCGCTCGCAGCGTTCCATAGCCCCGGAGCACTGGGTCCATGGCTCAGGATCGCCCGCGAGTACGACGGCAGCACCAGCCGCGACACGCCGGCGAAGACGCGCCGCAGGTCCTCCGGCGTGCCGCCCTGCGCGCCCATCCCCGGGGCCAGGATCGGTCCGTTGAGATGCGTCAAATCATGATCGGCCGCGCCCGCCGTCGCCCCGACCACCACCCCGATCGAGCCCATCGGCCGCGACCGCTGGTTGCGGCGGGCCACCTCGTCGAGCACGAGCTGAGCCACCGTCCGGCCGTCGCTGACCCGGGCGTGTTGCACCTGCGCGCCCTCCGGGTTCGAGGTGAGGGCGACCACGAACACGCCGCCGCCGTGCGCCTCGGCCTCGTCGAGGATCGGGGCGATCGAGCCGACGCCCGGGTAGACGTTGACGGTGATCGCATCCACGTACAGCGGGCTCGCCGGGTTGAGGTACGCCTGACCGTACGCCTGCGCGGTCGACCCGATATCGCCCCGCTTCGCGTCCAACAGCACCAGCGCCCCGCCGGCCCGCAGCGTGCGGATCGTCGTCTCCAGCACGGCGATCCCAGCCGAGCCGAAGCGCTCGAAGAACGCCGACTGCGGCTTGCACACCGCGATGCGCTCGCGCAGCGCGCTCACCACGGTGCGGCAGAACGTGGCCAGCCCGTCCACTGTGTCCGGCAGCCCCCACCGCGCGAGCAGCGATGCGTGTGGGTCGATGCCCACACACAACGGCCCACGGGTGTCCATCGCCCGTCGCAGCCGAACCCCGAACTCCTCCATCTGAACCCCTTCGCCGTAGCCGCGGTCGTCGTCATGTCGGTGCCGGCATTGGATGCCGGGCGGCGGCGAGCACGGCCCGGTTGATCCGGCGGATCAGGGCCGGGCCGTGGTAGATCAGCCCGGTGCAGACCTGAACCAGGCTGGCGCCGGCGTCGAGAAGCCGCAGCGCGTCGGCGGCGGTCACGATGCCGCCCACGCCGATGATCGGCAGGCGGCCGCCCGTCTCCCGGTGCACGAATGCGACCACCTCGCGGGCCCGCCGGGCCAGCGGCCGCCCGCTCAGGCCACCCGGCTGGGCGGCGAGGGCCTGGTCGGCCGGGTCGAGTCCGTCGCGCTGCACGGTCGTGTTGGTCGCCACCACCCCGGCGATCTCATGCTCCAGGGCGACCTCCAGCGCCTCGGCGATGGCGTTCTCGGCGAGGTCCGGTGCGATCTTGACCAGCAGCGGCCGCGGACGGTCCGGCCCGGCCAGCGTCCGGCTCTCCGCCCGCAGCGCGCCGAGCAGCTCGCTCAGCCGCGCCCGGTCCTGCAGCGCCCGCAGGCCCGGCGTGTTCGGCGAACTCACGTTGACCGCGAAGTAGTCGCCGTGACGGTGCAACGCCCGTAGCGAGGCCAGGTAATCGGGCACCGCCTCGGCCAGCGGCGTGGTGCGGGACTTACCCAGGCTGATGCCGACCGGTACGGGCGGCCGGGGCGCCGCGTCGAGGCGGCGGGCCAGGTCGGCGGCACCACGGTTGTTGAAGCCCATCCGGTTGATGATCGCTTCGCTCGCCGGCAACCGGTAGAGCCGGGGGCGCTCGTTGCCCTCCTGTGGCTGCCACGTCACCGTGCCGAGCTCGACGAAGCCGAAGCCGAGCGCCGGCCACGCCGGCAGCGCGAGCCCGTCCTTGTCGATGCCGGCCGCGAGCCCGACCGGGTTGGCGAAGCGAAGGCCAAAGACCTCGACC
>JBLNGJ010000126.1:0-5155 GCA_050264675.1 Micromonosporaceae bacterium | reverse complement strand
CGCCGGCACAGCCGGTACGTGCGGATCTCGAAGCCCGCCCGGTAGACCGAGTGCGCATCGGGGCGCGCCGGCCACGCGTGGTCGGGTGCCGGTCGCGGTGTCTCGTCGTAGTCGCCGTAGTCGAAGACCACTTCCATCCGCCAGGTCAGCCCGGCCGGCACCGGGCTGTCGGGCAGCACCGGGACCGAGTTGGCGTACTGGACGCGCTTGAGGTAACGCTGCGCGAGTGCCGGCCGGACGCGGGAGCGTTCGAACGTGCTGCCGCGGTCGACGCCGTCGAGCGTCTCCGCCGCGTACTCGAACCGGATCGCCCGGCCATTCGGGTGGTACTGCGCGTCGGGCAGCCAGGCGTGCACCCGGGTCGGATCGTCGGGGTCGGCGATGCGGCTGGCGCCGGCCGGGTCGAGACCATATACAGTCAGCACGTCGGCGACGTCGCGGGTGCGCCAGTGCACGCGGGATGTGGTCTTGTCGATCCATTGCTCGACTCGAATGTGCGCGGTGTCCACCCGGGGCCGCCAGTGCCACACAGTGAAGCCGGGCCGGTCATCGACGCGGGGCAGCCAGTCGCCGGCATCGAGCCGCAGCACGGGGACGAGCTCACCGCCGAGGCTGAACACGTAGGAGTCGCGCGCGTCGTAGTGCGGCACACCCTGGCGACCGCTCACCGTGATCGCGGCCGGGCCATCCATCGACCAGCCGGTGCCGAACGGCGAGTGAGCCGCTGTCGAGTCGTACCGCAGCGACAGGACCGGCCCGAAACCATCCGGCCCGCTGGTCAGCGCGAGCGGGACGGTGATGGCCGCGCGCCCGGTAACCGGGTCGACCGCGACATCGTGGTCAATGCGTAGCTCGCGCGGATCGGCACCACCCAGCGCCAGCGTCGGGATGCCAGCCTCTGCATGACCGCCCACCATGGCGCGACGCTACTGGTGTGACCGTGATCACGGAATGTCAGCGTCGCATTACCGACCGACGGACGGGCCTGGGCTAGAATTCGCACATGGGTTCGAGTGCCGGGCTGGTGGCGGCGCTCGACGCGGTGCTTGACCAGTTAGCCGGCGCGGACCCGGCGGGCCGACCGATCTGGCTCTGGTCGGCCGGCTGGTCACGATGCAACGCCGGCTCAACCGACTGCACGCGCTGGTGCTACGCGACATCGCCGCGGTGCACGGCCGCGGGGCCGCGGTGGCTGACGGGTTCGCCTGTGGGGTGTAACTTCAGCGTCGTGGCCGTGACCAGGGACGATGCCGGACAGCAACATCGGTGCATGGTGATGCGGACGTTGGCGTTCATCGTTGTCTGACGGTGCTGAAATTGATCGGCTTGGGTCCGTCGACCGAGCGACGACAACCCGCGACGCCTGGGCAGGATCCTGACCGCCTGCCGAACAACCATGAACACCAACGTCGGCCCGACCGCGGCGTCCTGATGCCCGACGGCGTAATCGCAGGTCGCAGACGTGACCGCGAGATGAATCGCCACCTTGCCGCGACACCTCGTGGTCAAGACCGCGATCTGGCATCCCACACGCTGAGTTTGACACCCTTCAGGCACAGCTAGCGCCTTCGCGGAGCCGAGCTACCTGGACGGCGCTGTTGAGTTGTTGGACGGGTGGACGCGTTCAGCCGTACGCGGGCCGGTGGGGTTCAGATCGTCAGGGCGAGTTCGGCGAACGCGGCTGCCAGTCGGTCTCCGGGCGAGACGTGGGTGGCGAGCTCGTAGTGGCCGCGGCGCAGGTTCTGCAGGAACGCGTGTCCGGCGATGATCACCTGTGCCGTGGCGTCGGTGCGCAACCCTCGCATTGGTCGGAGCCGGTGTTTCAGCTGGCTGTGATCGGCCTCGATGGGGTTGTTGGCGTACTGCTCGACGTGATGCCACGCGGTGGGCAGCAACTCGGCCAGCACGGCTGGGTAGATCGGGGCGGCGTCGGTGACCACCTCGCTCGGGACCACCTTCAACGTGGCCAAGGCCCGCTGGAAGAACCGCCGGGCGGCATCGCCGTCGCGACGGCCCGAGACGAGCACGTCGATGACCTGCCCGTACTCGTCGATGGCCCGGTAGACGTAGCGCCAAGTGCCGTTGACCTTGACATACGTCTCATCAACGAACCACCTGCGGCCGGGTGAGTGCCGGGCGAAGCGGGCCGCATCGGCCAGCAGCGGCGTGAACCGCTGCACCCACCGGTAGATCGACACGTGATCGACCTCGACGCCGCGCTCGAGCAGGAGTTCGGCCACGTCGCGGTAGGAGAGGTTGAAGCGTAGAGCACTGGTGGGCCGCCAGCGAGGTGCCCGTGGGTACGGGTCCTTTTCCGGCGGCCCCCAGCCCGAACGGTGCATGCGACTTTCGCCGCACACCGCTCTCCGGTGACTACTGCGTGAGCGTTGGCGTTGACGTGCCGGCGTGGATGGTGTCGTGGCAGGTCTGGCAGACCACCAGGGTCTTGCGTCGCCGTCGTGCCATCAATTGCGCCCACGCGGGCTGTGGTTGTCCCGGGCGGTGGAGATCGGCGAGTCTTCGGACGTGGTGTACCTGGATTCCGTCCGTGTTGGCGCAGATTTCGCATCGGTCCGCCAGCAGCCGGGTGACCAGCTCCGTGTGGCGGATGATTCCCGGAACGGGTAGGCGGTCGGCCCTGGCTATTCACCGAAAGTGACCGCCTGATCGGCGTGGATACGCGAAAGTGCCTGCCTCGTAAGCGAAACTGGGGACTCTCACATCACACAGAGGCTCCACGAGGAAGGCACTTTCTACGTGCAGGACTTTACCGCATGGAGCCGCGATCTCCGGGTCACGGCCGACGGTGAGGGTGTCGTGTCGCTGGCCGGCGCGGTCCCGCTACGGATGCTCGCCGACCGGTCCGGTTTGACCTGGTTCTTGTCCAAGACGCTGGCCCGGCACGGCTTCACCCCGGTGCATGATCGGGGCCGGGTGCTCACCGACATAGCTGTCGCGATCGCCGCCGGGGCTCGAGACATGGTTGACGTGGAGGCCCTGCGCGGCCAGGCGGCGGTGTTCGGCCCGGTCGCCTCGGATACGACTGTCCTGCGTGCACTCGGTGAGATCGCCGATCGGCGCCGGGCCGGGATCGGCCGGGCAAGGGCCACGGCCCGGGCCCACATCTGGTCGCTGCTGCCGGGTGGGGTGCCGGAGTCGACGTTCGCCGACGGGGTGTGCGAGCCGGGCACGGTCGTGCTGCGGGTGGACGGCACCCTGGTCATCTCATACTCCAAAAAGGACAAGTCGGCCGGGACGTTCAGGACGACATTCGGCCATCACCCACTTGGCGTGTGGATCGACAACACCGGCGAGCTTGCCAGTTTGATGCTGCGTAGCGGCAACGCTGGCTCCAACACCGCCGCCGACCTGATCGCGGTGTTGGCCGAGGCGATCGCCCAGGTCCCGAAGTCCTTTCGGCGCAAGCTGCTGGTGACCTGTGATGCGGCCGGCGCCAGCCACGAGCTGGTCAACTGGCTGATCCGCCAGAATCACGCCGCCGACTGCACCGTGGGATTCTCTATCGGCTTCGGCTTCGGCTTCGGCTTCGGCTTCGGCTTCGACGTCGACGTCGACGCCGACGTACGCGCCGCCATCACCAGACTCCGTCCGGATTGCTGGATCCCGCCGCTGAACAACACCACCGGCGCGGCCCGCGAGGACGCCGACGTCGCCGACATCACCAACCTCATGCGCCCACGGGTCGAGCGTTGCGGCTGGCCCAAGACCCTGACGTTCACCGTGCGCCGCACCAAGCTCGCCCCCTGCGAGGTGCCGACCCTGTTCACCTTGAACGGCTACAAGTACAGCTGCGTCATCACGTCGAAGACGACGCTGTCGGTGCAGCGCCGCGACGCCCGCCATCGCGTGCACGCCCGAGTCGAGGACCGGGTGCGCACCACCAAGGATGCAGGCCTGGACCACCTGCCCTCGAAATCCTGGGCGGTCAACCTCGGCTGGTGCCACGCCGTGGCTATCGCCACCGACCTCATCACCTGGTTCAAGCTCATCGGCTGCACGGGCGAGCTGGCCAAGGCCGAGCCTCAGACCCTCCGCCACCGAATCTTCACCACTCCGGCACGGCTCACCCGAGGCCAGCGCCTGCGCTGGCTACGCCTACCCGCGACCTGGCCCTGGGCCAAGGCCCTCGTAACCGCCATCAGCAAGATCCGTGCACTGCCTATGCCCAACCCCGGATAACCGTCCGGGCCGCCGACCCGACGACCAGGAGGAACCCAGGAGACCACGCCACCGCCGACGCACATGCCTATCAGGCGTTCAGCGGTGCGAAGGTTGCCTCGGTCAGATGCGTCAGCGAGACTTTGGCGACGTTGGCCGCGCGGGCGGACGATCGAACTCGACCCGCCCGGTGTCAACATCATCGCCTGCCCGTCGAAGCCGCTGAAAACCCCTGCGACGTCTCTGCTGTTACCTAAGTCCTGACACATCGGTGTAAACCGATCTCCCGCCACACACACCCGTCGGGCGCAAGGGCGGGCGGGGAATTTGACGATCACCGCTATTATCTGCGCGTGACCTTCTTCGCCACATCCGCGCAGGTGCTGCCCGCGCTTCTGATTGCGTTCATTCTCGAAGCGCGCGGGGCTTTCGCCGTCGTCAAGCGACGGATGAATTGGGTGCCGTTCGGCGGGCGTCCATACTCGTGGTTCTTCCTTCTGTTCTTCGTGGGCGAGACGGTCGCACTGGTGATGATCGCCCTTGGCGACTACGGCGTCTCCGTCTCGCCGGGTTGGCAGAATACGGCGCTGGTGGTCGTCGGGTTGGCGTCGCTCGTGTTGACCTGGTTCGTGCTTCAGTTTGCGTGGCTCGTGTCGGTCGACCGGCTCTTTCCGGAGGACGAGAGGGCGACCGAGAAAGCCGAAAGCGTTAGTTGATCTCCAGGGTTTAGCGCCCGTATGCGGGGCGCTCGTGGTGCCCTGTACTGTGGCCCAAAATGAGGCACCGAGTTGATTTACGTTGACGAATATAGCGGTGCACACGAGGCCATTGACCGCCGGTTAGGTAGATGTGTTGCCATGATGGTGTGGGGTGATGGTCCTATAGATCGTCAAGGCCTTCTGGGTGTGGGTTGGGCGGTGCGGAGGGCTGCGAGGTCGGCTTGGATGGTCCGGTAGACGGCGCGGGCGATGTAGCG
>JBLNGJ010000125.1:0-9863 GCA_050264675.1 Micromonosporaceae bacterium | reverse complement strand
GCAGACCCACTCGGCCCGCCTGGCCGCCCTCTCCGTGCGCGAGGCGACCCGCAACCTCCCCTGACCGGTCAGCCCGGGCCGAGCGCGAGGCCGGCGGCGAGCACCACGATGACGGCGCTGGAGACGAGCGCGGTGGCCAGCCGCCCACGCGGACCGGTGAGCACCCGGCCCACCAACGAACCGCTCCCGGCGAGCAGCAGCTGCCAGCTCGCCGAGGCGACGAAGGCGGCGAGCACGAAGACGGCCTCGGCGGCGTGGCTGAGCCCGCCCGATCCAACCGTGGCCTGCCGGCCGAGCACCAGCGCGGCGAAGTAGACCACAGTGGCCGGGTTGAGCAGGGTCAGCGCGAGCAGGCCGAGGTAGGCCCGGCGCGGGGTGGCCAGGCCAGCGTCCGAGCGGGCGATGGCCGGGTCGCGGTGGTGGCGCAGGGCGGTGATGGCCGTACGCGCGGCGAGCGCCACCAGCACGCCCACCGCGATCCACCGCAGTGCCGTGGCGGCCGGCGCGACCAGTTGCGCCAGGGCGGTGCCGCCGAGCACCGCGGCGGTGGCATAGATGCCGTCGGCGGAGGCCGCGCCCAGGGCCGCCGCCGCGCCGACGCGAAAGGACGTCCGGGCGGTGAGGGCGACGATGAGGGCGGCGATCGCCCCCACCGGCACCGCCACGCCATATCCGGCGAGCAGGCCGGCGACGAGCGCGCCGGTCACGGTCGTCGTGGTCGGCGCGGACCAAACCCCCGACCCGGCTGCTGCCGGCGCGCCCCGTCCGCCGTCAGGACGGTGGGTGCGCGGTGAAGGCGGATGTCGGTCACGTCAGACATGCTCGCCCGCCGCCAGCACTGGCGCACCCGATTTCCTCGCCGCGACGCGGTGGTGGTGGTGGTGGTAAGGAGGGGCACCGTATTAACGCCTCCGCGATAACACGGTGCCCCTCCTAACACGCGGCCGCGGGCGCGGTCGGGGGACCGGTCAGACGTTGAAGCCAAGGGCGCGCAGCTGATCCCGGCCCTCGTCGGTGATCTTGTCGGGGCCCCAGGGTGGCATCCACACCCAGTTGATCCGCACGTCGTTGACCAGCCCACCGCCGGGGCCCGCGCACAGCGCCTGACGGGCCTGGTCCTCGATGACGTCGGTGAGCGGGCAGGCGGCCGAGGTGAGCGTCATGTCGACGGTGGCCACGTTGTCCTCGTCGACGTGCACCCCGTACACCAGGCCCAGGTCAACCACGTTGATGCCGAGCTCGGGGTCGACGACGTCCTTCATGGCCTCCTCGACGTCGGCCAGGCTCGCCCGCACGGCGCTCTGAGTCGTCTCGTCGTTCACCGGTCATCCTCCCTTTCGGCTTGCGCGGCATCCACGAACTCAGCCTCGTGGCTCGGCCCGTCGACCGCCCGGGCGGTGGCGTCCTTGAACGCCATCCACGACAGCAGCGCGCACTTCACCCGCGCCGGGTAGCGGGCCACGCCGGCGAACGCGACCGCGTCCTCCAGCACATCCTCGTCCGGGGCGACCTGGCCGCGGCCGCCGACCATGGCGGTGAACGCGTCCACCCGCGTCATCGCCTCGGGCACGGTCTTGCCGACCAGCAGCTCGTGCAGCACACTCGCCGAGGCCTGGCTGATCGAGCAGCCCATACCTTCATAGGAGACGTCGGCGACGGTGTCGTCCACAACCGACACTCGCACGGTGACCTCGTCACCGCAGGTCGGGTTGACGTGGTGGGCCTGCGCGTCGTAAGGCTCGCGCAGCCCGCGTCCCCGGGGCTTCTTGTAGTGGTCCAGGATGATCTCCTGGTAGAGCTGATCGAGCTGCATCAACCGAACACCCGCCGGACCTGGTGTAGACCCCGGATCAGGGCATCGACCTCGTCGGTGGTGTTGTACAGGTAGAACGAGGCCCGGGTGGTCGCCGGTACGCCGAAGCGCACGCAGGTCGGCCGGGCGCAATGGTGCCCCACCCGCACCTCGATGCCTCCGGCGTCGAGCACCTGGCCCACGTCGTGAGGGTGGATGCCGTCCAGGGCAAAGGAGATCGTGCCGCCCCGGCCGACCGGCACCGGCGGGCCGAAGATCCGCAGCCCGGGCACCGTCGGCAGCGCTTCGAGCGCGTACGCGGTCAGCTGCTTCTCATGCCAGGCGATCGCCTCCATGCCGATGCCGGAGAGGTACTGCACCGCGGCACCCAGCCCAACCGCCTCGGCGATCGGTGGGGTGCCGGCCTCGAACCGGGCCGGCGGCGGGGCGAACGTCGAACCGGTCATCGCTACCGTCTCGATCATCGAACCACCGCCGAGGAACGGCGGCATCACCTCGAGCAGCTCGCGCCGGCCCCACAGCACGCCGATGCCGGTCGGGGCGCACATCTTGTGGCCGGTGAAGGCGATGAAGTCCGCGTCCAGGTCGATCACGTCCAGCGGCCGGTGCGGGGCCGTCTGCGACCCGTCCAGCATGAACAGCGCGCCGACGGCCCGCGCCCGGTCGTGGATGCGGCTGGTCGCGTTCACCGTGCCCAGGATGTTAGAGGTGTGCACGATCGAGACGAGTTTGGTCCGCTCGTTGATGAGGTTGTCCACATCGGACTCGTCCAGTCGGCCGGTGTCGGTGATGCCGAACCAGCGCAGTGTCGCGCCGGTACGCTCGCAGAGCAGCTGCCACGGCACGATGTTGGAGTGGTGCTCCATCTCCGAGATCACGATCTCGTCGCCCGGCCCGACCCGGAAGCGCGGGTCGCCGCTCTTGCTCAGGCTCGCGTTGAGGAACGAGTACGCGACCAGGTTGATCGCTTCGGTCGAGTTCTTGGTGAAGATCACCTCGTCGGGTGAGGCCGCGCTGATGAACGCGGCCACCGCGACGCGCGCCCCCTCGTACGCGGCGGTCGCCTCCGTGCCGAGCGTGTGCACCGAGCGGGCCACGTTGGCGTTGTGGCGCTCGAAGTGCTCCCGCAGCACGTCGAGAACCTGGCGTGGCTTGTGCGAGGTGTTGGCCGAATCGAGGTAGATCAGCGGATGCCCGTTCACCTCCCGGTCGAGGATGGGGAAGTCGGCCCGGATCTTGGCCACGTCGAGCGCAGGCATGTCGTCGTACTGCGGCATGCCCACCGGTGGCGTCAGTCCACTGCGCTCACTCGCCGTCTGCGTCACGCCCCGCCTCCCGCGTTACGTTCAGGCCACGATCGCCGGGCCAGCGCCGGCGAGGTAGCGCTCGTATCCTTCTGCTTCCAGCCGCTCGGCCAGCTCCGCGCCGCCCTCTTCGACGATGCGACCGCCGACGAAGACGTGCACGAAGTCGGGCTCGACGTAGCGCAGGATCCGGGTGTAGTGCGTGATGAGCAGCACCCCGGTCTCCCCCGTCGCCCGTACCCGGTTCACACCTTCGCTGACCACCCTCAGCGCGTCGATGTCGAGGCCGGAGTCGGTCTCGTCGAGGATTGCGATCCGCGGCCGCAGCAGCTCCAGCTGGACGATCTCGTGCCGCTTCTTCTCGCCGCCGGAGAAGCCTTCGTTGACGTTGCGCTGAGCGAAGGCCGGGTCCATGCCCAGGCGCTCCATCGCGGTCCTGAGCTCGGTGGCCCAGGTGCGAAGCTTCGGTGCCTCACCATCGATGGCGGTCTTGGCCGTGCGCATGAAGTTGGCCACGCTCACCCCTGGCACCTCGACCGGGTACTGCATGGCCAGGAAGAGCCCGGCCCGGGCCCGCTCGTCGACCGACATGGCGAGCACGTCGGTGCCGTCCAGGGTCACCGAGCCACTGGTCACCTGGTACTTCGGGTGCCCGGCGATCGAGTAGGCCAGTGTGGACTTACCCGAGCCGTTGGGCCCCATGATGGCGTGCGTCTGCCCCGCCCGCACCGACAGGTCCAACCCGCTCAGGATCGGCTTGAGCTCCCCGTCGGGTAGCTTGACCGACACGTGCAGGTCGCGGATTTCGAGGGCACTCATGGGCGAACTCCATTGCTCGGGGCCAGGCTGATATAGACGTCGCCGTCACGAACCTCAACGGGATAGACGGGTACGGGCTTGACGGCCGGCTTGCTGGTCGGCAGGCCGGTACGCAGGTCGAAGCGCGAGCCGTGCAGCCAGCACTCCAGCGTGCAGTCGTCCACGTCGCCCTCGCTGAGCGCGATCTGCTCGTGCGAGCACTCGTCGTAGACGGCGAAGTACTCGTCGTCGTCGGTGCGCACCACGGCGATCGGGGTGTCATCGACGGTCACCGACACGACCGTGCCGGGGGTGATGTCAGTGACCGCGCAGATCCGCTGGAACGTCAGGTCGGCGGTCATGCTGCCTCCACCGCGGCGAGCCGGGTGTCGATGGTGGCGCCGAGCCGCTCCCGCAGCTCGTCGACCGGGATCCGGGCTAGCAGCTCGGCGAAGAAGCCGCGCACGACCAGTTTGCGCGCCTCGGCCTCGGGGATGCCTCGGGCCATGAGGTAGAACAGCT
Source organism: Micromonosporaceae bacterium (assembly GCA_050264675.1). GTDB lineage: Bacteria > Actinomycetota > Actinomycetes > Mycobacteriales > Micromonosporaceae > JBLNGJ01. Next base: position 5,426 of record JBLNGJ010000125.1, on the reverse strand, counting down.
GCTCGTCGTCGAAGCGTCCGGTGGCGCTCGCGTGCCCGGCGCCGATCACCTCACCGGTCTCGATCTCGAGGTTCGGCACCGAGTCGGCCCGTGCACCGTCGCTGAGCAGCAGGTTGCGGTTGACCTCGTAGGTGTCGGTCCCGGTCGCCTCGGCCCGGATCAGCACGTCGCCGACCCAGACGGTGTGCGACCGCTCCCCCTGCAACGCGCCCCGGTAGCCCACGTAGCTGCGGCAGTCGGGCACCGCGTGGTCGATGAGCAGGCGATGTTCCAGGTGCTGGCCATTGTCGGCGAAGTAGACGCCGTAGAGCTCGACCTCAGCGCCCCGCCCGGTGTAATCCACCGACGTGTACTGGCGCACAAGGTCGCCGCCGAGGGCCACCTGCACGTGGCTCACCCGGGCGTCACGGGCCAGCCGGAACCGCACGTGCTGCGCCTGCACGGCGTCGGCAGACCAGTCCGCCACGGTGATCAAGGTCAGCCGCGCGCCCGCGCCGACGAGCACCTCCACGTTGTCGGCGAGCGTGATCGAACCGGAGTGCTCCAGCACCAGGGTGGCCTCGGCCAGGTCGCCCACCTCGATGAACGTGTGACCGAAGGACAGGTCGCCGGCCCCGGTGCCGAGTAGGTGGATCACCGCCGGCTCGTACACCTGCGCCGCCCGGGCCACGCTCACCACGAGGGCGTGCTCGGCCCGGCCATGGGCCAACGCGCTGATCCGGTCGAACGGGGTCAGCACCGAGCCGCTCCGCCGGTCGGTTCGATCCACACTGGAGACCATCACGCCGGCCGGCAGGTGCGCGTACTCATGCTTGGGCGAAGCGCCGGCGGTGACCGAGCCGTCGGCGGTGGCCAGCCCGCGCAACCGCTTGAGCGGCGTGAACCGCCACTCCTCCTCGCGGCCGGTCAGTGCCGGGAAGTCGGCCACGTCGAAGGAGCGCAGGGCCTGGGCCTTGGTCTTGGGCAGGCTCAGCGCCGGCCGCGTGGTGAGGGTGGTCATCCGACCGCGCCCTCCATCTGCAGCTCGATCAGCCGGTTGAGCTCCAGCGCGTACTCCATCGGCAGTTCCTTCGCGATCGGCTCGATGAACCCGCGCACGATCATCGCCATCGCCTCGTCCTCGGTCAGGCCGCGGCTCATCAGGTAGAACAACTGGTCCTCGCTGACCTTCGACACGGTCGCCTCGTGGCCCATCGACACGTCGTCCTCGCGAATGTCCACATAGGGATATGTGTCGGAGCGCGAGATCCGGTCGACCAGCAGCGCGTCGCACTTCACCGTGGAGCGGCTGTGGTGCGAGCCCTCGAGCACCTGGACCAGGCCGCGGTAGGAGGTGCGGCCGCCGCCGCGGGCGATCGACTTCGAGATGATCGTGCTGGACGTGTTCGGCGCCGCGTGCACCATCTTCGCGCCGGCGTCCTGATGCTGGCCCTCACCGGCCATCGCCACCGAGAGCACCTCGCCCTTGGCGTGCTCGCCGGTCAGATAGACCGACGGGTACTTCATGGTGACCTTGGAGCCGATGTTGCCGTCGATCCACTCCATGGTCGCGCCCTCGTGGGCCACCGCCCGCTTGGTAACCAGGTTGTAGACGTTGTTCGACCAGTTCTGGATCGTCGTGTAGCGGCAGCGCGCGCCCTTCTTCACGATGATCTCCACGACCGCCGAGTGCAGCGAGTCACTGGAGTAGATCGGCGCGGTGCAGCCCTCGACGTAGTGCACGTAGGCGCCCTCGTCGACGATGATCAGCGTCCGCTCGAACTGGCCCATGTTCTCGGTGTTGATCCGGAAGTACGCCTGCAGCGGGATCTCGACGTTGACACCTTTAGGGACGTAGATGAACGAGCCACCGCTCCAGACGGCCGTGTTCAGAGCGGCGAACTTGTTGTCACCGACCGGAATCACCGTGTTGAAGTACTCCCGGTAGATATCCTCGTGCTCCTTGAGCCCGGTGTCGGTGTCCAGGAAGATGACGCCCTGCTGTTCCAAATCTTCCCGAATTTTGTGGTAAACAACTTCTGATTCATATTGCGCGGCTACGCCCGCTATGAGCCTTTGCTTCTCGGCCTCGGGGATGCCCAGCCGGTCGTAGGTGTTCTTGATGTCGGCCGGCAGCTCGTCCCAGCTGGTCGCCTGCTTCTCGGTCGAGCGCACGAAGTACTTGATGTTGTCGAAGTCGATCCCGGAGAGGTCGGCGCCCCAGGCCGGCATGGGCTTGCGGTGGAACAGGCGCAGGCCCTTCAGGCGCAGGTCGAGCATCCACTGCGGCTCGTTCTTCTTCGCCGAGATGTCGCGCACGACCTCCTCGCTCAGGCCCCGGCGCGCCCCTGCCCCCGCGACGTCCGAGTCGGCCCAGCCGTACCCGTACCGCCCGAGGTCAGCCAGCTGGTCCTTGGTGCCGGGACTGGTCTGCTGCTCGGTCATGGTGTTGCCCTCTCCGGTGTCGATGACGGATCGGTGGTGCGTCGCAGCACCCCGGCCGGGATGTGCGTGGTGCAGACGCCATCGCCATTGGCGATGGTCGCGAGCCGTTGGACGTGCGTGCCGACCAACCGGGAGATCACCTGCGTCTCGGCCTCACACAGTTGGGGGAACTCGGCGGCGACGTGGGCCACCGGGCAGTGGTGCTGGCAGAGCTGCCCACCCGACGCGATCGCCGACGCGCTGGCGGCGTACCCCTCAGTTGAGAGCGCCCCGGCCAGGGCCTCGGCCCGGGCCAGCGGATCATCGCCGGCATCGGCGGTGGCCGCGCGGCAACGCTCCTCCAGCCCACCGACGAGCTCGGTCGCGAACGCCGTCACGGCCGCCTCGCCGCCATGGTGGGAGATCCACCGCAGCGCTGCGTTGGCGATGTCGTCGTACGTGTGCGAGCCGCGGCGCACGCGGCCGGTGTCGGTGAGCGCGAAGACCTTGGCCGGTCGCCCCCGGCCCCGCTGCCCATAGACGTGCTGGTCACGGGCGATAACTTCGCCGTCGGCGAGCATCGCGTCCAGGTGACGGCGGATGGCGGCCGGGCTGAGGCTCAGCGCCACGCCCAGCTCGACCGCGGTCGACGCACCCCGCTCAAGCAGCAGCGCAGCCACCCGGCCCCGGGTGCGCCGATCAGCCGGCGCGGGCGCTGCCTGCGTGTCGCGAAGCTCGCGAGCGACGCCGGCTTCGCTGTCGCGAACCTTGCGCGCGAACCCGACCTGCTTTTTCACAAGACCAACGTAACGTAATTCCGTGAGGCCGCGCAAACCGGCCTGGCAGTGACGCAGGTCACGGCCCCGCGGTCGCGCGCGTCCGGCCGCCGCATCGGCCGGACTGACCGGAACCCGCCGGCGTCCTGATGGACAGGCGCCGTCGACAGACTAGAATCTTGGTCTATGACGGTCATTCCATTGTCAGAGGCGAAGGCCAGGCTCTCCGAGGTGGCCGACGAGGTCGACCGTACCCACGAACGGGCGCACATCACGCGGAATGGTCGCGAGTATGTCGTCCTCATCGCCGCTAAGGACCTTGAGTCACTCGAAGCCACCATCGAGCTCCTCTCCGACCCAGCCGCGATCCGGCGCATCCGAGAGGCAGAGGCAGCGGTGGACCGGGGCGAGACCACCGGCGCCGAGGAGATGGCGCTGCTGATGGAGCAACGGCGGGCGCGTGAACGATCCGCGTGAACGAGCCGCGTGAGAACGCCGATCACGACGAGCCGGACGACAAGCCAGAGCCCTACAATGTCGTTCTGTCGCCCGGCGCCCGTCGGGCGCTCAGCGAGCAACTGCCGACCGCGGCCGCCTTCGCGGCCTGGGAGTTCATCAAGGGCTCGCTCTGCGAGGCGCCACGACGGGTCGGCGCACCGCTTCAGGCTCCGTTCGAAGGCTTCTGGCGGGCCCGGCGTGGCGAATACCGGGTGCGCTACCGCATCGACGAGGACAAGCATCAAATCATCGTCATGGACGTCGACCATCGCCGCGACGCCTACCGCACCTGACTCCGGCGACGCCCAACCTCAGAGGTCACAACCGCACCACCTGTAGGTGCTCCACTCCCAGACCTCGTACCGTCGCGTGCGTTCTACCGCCGTATCGGCGGGACGGCTCTGAGTGGGAGCCGTGGCGGCTGACCGGCGACGCAGCCCGCATGCTCGGCCTTGGCGATGGGGCACGATCAGGTCACCGCAGCGGCGCGATCACCTCGTCGGCGAGGCGGGCCAGCGTCCCCGGCGCGACCGGCGGCATGACGATCAGCACCACATGACGCACACCGGCCTCGATGAAGCGCCCCACCCGCTCCCGGGTCGCGCCGAGGTCGGCCAGGTCGACGAAGAACTGCCCAGACAACGTGATCTCGGCCGGGTCGCGGCCGATCTCCGCGCAGTGCGCCTCGAGCCGGCCCTTGCGCGTCCGGAACTCATCCAGCTCACCGCCGGCGAAGTTCCACACGTCGGCGTGCTCGGCGACCACCCGCAGCGCCCACTCGCCCTTGGCGCCGAGCACGAACGGCGGGTGCGGCCGCTGCACCGGCTTCGGGTCCAGGCGGGCGCCGGTGAGCCGGTAGTAGCGCCCGGCGAAGTCGACCGTCTCCTCGGCGCAGAGCTTCTTGATCAGCAGGCACGCCTCACCCCAGCGCCGGATCCGCTCGCCCGGGCCGAACAGCGGCAGGCCCATGCTCTCGTGCTCGTAGACGTTCCAGCCGGCGCCGAAGCCGAAGTCCAGCCGTCCACCGGAGATCTCGTCCACAGTGGCCACGATGTGGGCCAGCACGGCCGGATGGCGGTAGGTGTTGCCGGTCACCATCAGGCCCAGCCGCAGCCGGCTCGTGCGCGCCGCCAGTGCCGCCAGCAGGCTCCAACCCTCGCCGCACGGTCCGACCGGATCGGGCAGCGGGTTGAAATGATCGAAGAGCCAGGCGTGCTCGTACGCCTCGATCTGCTCGCCCTCGCGCCACACCTGGCTGATCTCGGCGAAGCTGGTGTGCTGCTGCGCCGTCTTGAAGCCGAAGCTCACGTGACTCACGAAGCCCGATTCTCGCACCGAACGGAGTCCGGTTCGAGGCCATCGTTAGGCTGGCCGGGTGGGGTCGATCATCGGCGACTGGCTGCGGCGGCCAGGCGTGCTGGGGCGGATCGCGTTGGCGAACGTGGTCACCACGGTGGGCATCGTCATCACCGGCGGCGCGGTCCGGCTGACCGGGTCGGGACTCGGTTGCCCCACCTGGCCGCGCTGCACCACCGGCTCATACCTGACCACACCGCAGCTGGGCGTGCACGGCCTCATCGAGAACGGCAACCGGCTCCTGACCGGCGTGCTGGCCGCCGTGGCCGCGGTCGGCGTACTCGCCGCGCTGGCCCAGCGCCCCCGCCGGCGACGGGTAGTAAGCCTGGCGGCGCTGGTGCTGCTCGGCATCCCGGCGCAGGCGCTGCTCGGCGGGGTCACCGTGCTGACCGA
>JBLNGJ010000124.1:0-3243 GCA_050264675.1 Micromonosporaceae bacterium | reverse complement strand
GGCCGGTCGACCGGAACGAGAGCGCCGGTCGAGTCGAGGTCGTACTCATGGAATCGGCCGGTGGGAAAGCGGCCGAGCACGCCCGGTGGCGGCGCGAGCATGCGGACGATCTCGTATGGGTATGGCGCTCCGAAGCGCTGGGCGCGGAGCACCTTCTGTCGGTAGGCCGTCAGTGGGCGGATGGGATTCGTGCCCAGTGGACGTTCGTGGACCGTGACACCACGCTGACCCAGCCCTTCGACGTGCAGGACGGCGTCCTGCAAGGTCCCGTCCACCGGGAGCTGGACCCGCAGGACGACCTTCTCGAGGCTGGCCCCGACGGCCAGCGGTGCAAACGATCGCGCGAGCACCGCCCAGTCGCGCCGAGACAACGTCCAGGGTGGACGGACATACAGAACGATGCGGTTGGCAGCCGGCCGATCGTGGGTGGGAAAGCGACCCAGGGCATCTCGTATGGCGGCGAGCGCCTCCAGCCCGATCAGCTCCAGCCAGGGATAGCTGACCGTTCCGACCGCATCGAACGCCGGAGTCAGATCCCGCACCTCGGCGAGCGCGAAGAGCCGATGGTCGGCCGGGTTGTCGTGGGCGACCCCGTGGAAGAGGTAGACGTCCTCGGTCGAGTCGAGCCGTTCGAGAGCGAAGTTGCTCAGCCGCCACAGGTCTAGCCGCTTGGCCAGCATGGGATGCAGGTTGCGGTAAAAAGGATCTTCGATGAGATCGGCGCCCTCGATCTGGCGGAACGTAAGGTGTTGCGTGCGGCGATGCTCGGCGAGCCGCCCCTTGACGCTTGTCGCCGTGATGTCGAGCCGTCGCAGCGGACGACCGAACCGGCAGCTCCGGAGCAGCTCCGCCACCTCGGCCGCGAACGCGTCGAACTCGAGTCGCGGGCCGGCCCGCCAGGTGAGGAGGTCCACGACGACCTCGCGTGTCGGATCCGCCGACGTGGCGAGGTGCCTGGAGACGGTGTGGGAGAGCGCGGGCAGGTCGGTCAGCTTCGCGCATCCGGTCACCAGGTGGATGCGCTTGTCGGCCACGTCGTAGTCGGTCGTGCACAGCAACTGCTTGGGCCGTCGGGTGAAGTGCAGCGGACCGAGCTCGCGGGTGCGGTAGTAGCGGCGGGTGTACACCTCCAGCAGCGCTTCGCGGAACCGCCGCCCCTGTCGGCGCCGCCAGTGTCGCAGCAGAGCGCCACGCAGCGGCTGAGGCGATCGGACCAGCCGCTCGACGTGCGCAGGCCGGTCGGCGCCGGCCGGATCGGCGTGCAGCTCGGCCAGTCGGGTCTCCACAACGGAGTGTTCGGCCTCGGCGACACTGACGAGCAAAGGTTCGTCAAGGAAGCGGAAGCGCACGTCCCGGGCGAGATCGGCGACGACTTGGTGGCGACCCTGCGTCGCGGCGGCGAGTCGGTCCATCCGACGTCGTAGTTGCGCGGCGTCGACGGCGGCCGCGAGCCGCAGCTCGGCGCGCGACCGGAGCCGGCGCTCGAGGATGCCCGTGACGACTCCGACCAGTTCACCAACCCGGCTGAACGATCGGAACATCCAGACGACCGCATCCTCCAGGTCCGGCGTCCGCTCCAGACCGGACACGCCGTAGCGGCGCAGCGCGGCCTCCAGGCGCCGCCGGAAGCCGTTGGGCAGTCCGGCGCGATCGGGATCGAGCCACTGCAGGTATGACAGAAGGAATTCCTGAGGCGTGTCCCCAGTCGCTTCCCAGGCCGACCCGGTCCGCGGCCGATACAGGGAGGCCACATCGGCGAACAGGTCGAGTAGGCCGTCCTCGCACTGCGCCAGCGTGGTGTCCGTGGGCCGCGCGGATCCGCTGATCCAGCGCTGGCGGGCGAACAGCTCGCGGACGGTCATCGGGTCGAGGTCGTATCCCAGCAAGTACCCGCACAAGGCACCGTAGACGCGCTCGCACGGAAGCGTTCCGGCCGGCTCCGGCGTGGCAAGCCCACCGAGCTTCACCCGGGCGGACTTGTCAATCTCCGGCTCGTCATCCGCCGACGCCCGGATCTGCAGCAGCGGCGCGCCCGCCTCGACCTGCGCGTTCGGTGTGACCTCCACTGTGGAGACAATGCCGCCGTAGGGCGCAGCGACGATGGCCTCCATCTTCATGCTCTCGAGGACCAGGAGCGGGTCACCCTCGGCCACCACGTCACCGGGCTGGACCCGGACGGCCACGACGAACGCCGGCCAGCCGCACCGCACCACACCGCCGTCGTCGCGGGTCACCGTATGGGCGGCACCGTCCACGTCGACCCGGAAGGCGGGACCGTCGGCCACCACGGCCACGCGGTGCCGTCGCCCGCCCACAACAACCTGCCGCTGGTAGCCATCCGCGCGCTCGACCACCATGTCGGCCAGGCCACCGGTGGTGTCCACCCGGTACGACTTCGACCCGGTGCGGAAGACCCGCAGGGGGTACCGGCTCCCGCGGTACTTCAGCACACAGGAGTGACCGATCTCCGCCGGAAGCTCCGGTCGACCCCGCGCCGCCTGGCTGTGGAAGACCGTACGGGCAGCGGCGGCGTCAGCCTCGTAGGCCTCGACGGCGGTCACGAGCAGGGCGACCGGATCCGGTGCCGGCAGGTGATGGCCGTCGGCGGTGAGCCGGTCCAGCCAATGGTTGTCGACCTTTCCCGCGAGCACCTCGGGGCGATCGAGCAGGGCCAGCAGGAACGACCGATTGGTCGTGCCACCTTCGACCACGACCTCGGTCTGCGCCAGCGCGCGGCGGAGCCGGCTCAGGGCCTCGGCCCGGTCCCGCCCCGATGCGATGACCTTCGCGATCATCGAGTCGAACTCCGGCGTGATGACATCGCCCGCGCGAACTCCCGTCTCGACCCGGATGCCGGCGCCGGTCGGCGTGGTCAGGACGGCCAGCCTCCCAGGCGCTGGGGTGAAACCATGCTCGGGATCCTCGGCGCACAGCCGTGCCTCGACCGCGTAACTCCGCACCGAAGGCGGTTGGCCGATCAGCCGGCCGCCGGCGGCCACGTGCAGCTGAAGCTTCACCAGATCCAGACCGGTGCTCTCCTCGGTCACCGGATGTTCCACCTGCAGCCGGGTATTGACCTCCATGAACATGAACTGGCCGGTCTCCGGGGCCACGAGGAATTCCACGGTTCCCGCGTTGCGGTAACCCGCCGTCGACATCAGGCGGATCGCGGCATCCTGGATCTCGCGCTCAGTGGCGGCGTCGAGGGCGGTCGACCCGGACTCCTCGATTACCTTCTGATGG
>JBLNGJ010000123.1:0-9586 GCA_050264675.1 Micromonosporaceae bacterium | reverse complement strand
GTTCGAACGGTGAATGCGTTCGTAGCTCTCCGCGAGCACCGCGCGCACGCCGAGCAGCAGCGAACCCTTCGCCGCCCAGTCACGCGACGAACCCGAGCCGTACTCCTTGCCGGCCAGGATCACCAGCGGCGTGCCGGCCTCGGCGTACGACTGCGCAGCCTCGTAGATCGACGTGACGGGCGCGTCGTCCTTGGTGAAGTCGCGGGTGAACCCGCCCTCGGTGCCCGGCGCGAGCTGGTTGCGCAGGCGGATGTTGGCGAACGTGCCGCGGATCATCACCTCGTGGTTGCCGCGCCGCGAGCCGTAGGAGTTGAAGTCCTGGCGCTGCACCCCATGCTCGGTGAGGTACCGGCCGGCCGGCGAGTCGGGTTTGATCGACCCGGCCGGGGAGATGTGGTCGGTGGTCACCGAGTCGCCGACCTTGGCCAGCACCCGCGCGGCGACGATGTCGCCCACCGGCGTCGGCGTGGCGGTCATGCCCTCGAAGTAGGGCGGCCGGCGCACGTAGGTGGAGTCCGGGTCCCAGGTGAACGTCTCACCGGTCGGCGTGGGCAGCGAGCGCCACCGCTCGTCGCCGGCGAAGACGTCGGCGTAGTCGTGGGCGAACATCTCCGAGGAGATGGCTGAGTCGATGATGGACTGAACCTCGCGCGGGTCGGGCCAGATGTCGCTCAGGTAGACCGATTGCCCGTGCGGGTCGACGCCGAGCGGCTCGCGGGCCAGGTCGATGTCCATCGTCCCGGCGATCGCGTAGGCGACCACCAGCGGCGGCGAGGCGAGGTAGTTCATCTTCACGTCGGGGTTGATGCGGCCCTCGAAGTTGCGGTTGCCGGAGAGCACCGACACCACGGCGAGGTCGGCCGATTGCACGGCGGCCGAGACCTCCTCGGGCAGCGGCCCGGAGTTGCCGATGCAGGTGGTGCAGCCGTAGCCGACCAGGTGGAAGCCGAGCTTCTCCAGGTACGGCACCAGGCCGGCCTTCTCGTAGTAGTCCATGACCACTTTGGAGCCGGGCGCGAGCGTTGTCTTCACCCACGGCTTGGCGGCCAGGCCGCGCTCGACCGCCTTGCGGGCCAGCAGCGCGGCTCCGATCATCACCTGCGGGTTGGAGGTGTTGGTGCAGGACGTGATCGATGCGATCACCACCGCTCCGTGGTCGAGTTCGAACTGGGTGCCGTCGGCCAGCGTGACCGGGGTGCACCGGTGCGCCCGGGACGAGTCCGCCCGGGCGTTGGAGGCGGGCGGGTCCGAGGCCGGGAAGCTCTCCTCGATCTCCTCGTCCACTCCGTCGTTGGCGACGTAGTCGGGCAGGGCGGCGCGGAACGCCGTCTTGGCGTCGGTGAGGGCAACCCGGTCCTGCGGGCGGCGGGGCCCGGCGATGGATGGCACCACAGTGGACAGGTCAAGCTCCAGGCTCTCCGAATAGGACGCGCCGTGCTGCGGGTCGTGCCAGAGACCCTGCGCCTTGGCGTACGCCTCGACCAGCGCCACCTGGGCCGGTGGCCGTCCGGTCAGCTCGAGGTAGCGCACCGTCTCCGCGTCGACGGGGAAGATGGCGCAGGTCGAGCCGAACTCGGGGCTCATGTTGCCGATGGTGGCCCGGTTGGCCAACGGGACCGCGGCCAACCCTTCGCCGTGGAACTCCACGAACTTGCCGACCACGCCGTGCGCCCGCAACATCTGCGTGATGGTGAGCACGAGGTCGGTGGCGGTGGCCCCGTCGGGCAGCGAACCGTGCAACCGGAAGCCGACCACGCGCGGGATGAGCATCGAGACCGGCTGCCCGAGCATCGCCGCCTCGGCCTCGATGCCACCGACGCCCCAGCCGAGCACGCCCAGACCATTGACCATTGTGGTGTGTGAGTCGGTGCCGACGACGGTGTCGGGGTACGCGGCGCCGCCGCGCGCCATCACCACGTGGGCCAGGTGCTCGATGTTGACCTGGTGCACGATCCCGGTGCCCGGCGGGACGACCTTGAACTCGTTGAACGCGGTCTGGCCCCAGCGCAGGAACTGGTAGCGCTCACGGTTGCGTCCGTACTCGAACTCGACGTTGCGCTCGAACGCGTCGGCCCGGCCGAAGACATCGGCGATGACCGAGTGGTCGATGACCAGCTCGGCCGGCGCGAGCGGGTTCACCTTCGTCGGGTCGCCGCCGAGGTCACGCACGGCCTCGCGCATGGTGGCCAGGTCGACCACGCAGGGCACGCCGGTGAAGTCCTGCATGAGTACGCGGGCCGGGGTGAACTGGATCTCCACGCTCGGCTGGGCGCCGGGCTGCCAGGCGCCGAGCGCGCGGATCTGGTCGGCCGTGACGTTCGCGCCGTCCTCGGTACGGAGCAGGTTCTCCAGCAGGATCTTGAGGCTGTAGGGGAGGCGCTCGTGCCCGGGCACCCGCTCGATCCGGTAAATCTCATAGCTCGCGTCGCCGACGGAAAGCTGGCTGTGCGCGCCGAAGGTGTCGAGGCTCGCCACGTCGTACTCCCTCGTTCATCTATGCCACCTCCGCGCCGTCAAGGCGCTCGGGCGGTCTCTGGTTGCAGTCTCTCGCAGGCGCCTGGACCATGCCGCAGGGACGCTCCTCATGCTGCCCAACAAAACAAACCGTACGTCCGTCTTGTTAGAACGTCAAGTCGCCAGGCATGCTGAACGGGTGATTCACCACGTACAGCTCGCCTGCCCGCCGGGCTCCGAACCCGCGCTCCGGGCCTTCTACGTCGGCGTGCTCGGGCTGGCCGAGAAACCACCCCGGCCTGCTCTGGCCGGACCTCGCCCCCAGCTGACCGGTCAGCCGGCCAGCGGGTCGGGTGTGGCGTCGAAGAGCTCGGGCGGCCGAAGCCCCCCGACGCGGGTGACCAGCCGGGTCGGCACGGACTGTGCGGCCCTGACGTAGGCCTGCACGGCGGTGTTGTAGAACTGCCGCACGTAGGCGACCTGGTCGTCAGCGGCGCACAGCTGACCGCGCAGCGTGGCGAAGGTCGCATCGGCGCGCAGCTCGCGGTACGCGTCAACGTCGACGAGCGCGAAGAGCCGGTCCAGGCTCACGGTGAGCCGTTCCTCCGCGCGGGCCCGGGCGGCCGGACCGGACCGGGTAGCGGCGACCGCGCCGGCGTGGGCCGCCACCACCGCCTCCAGGGCGTCCCGGTCCGGGCCGGCGTACCCGTTGACCGTCTCCACCAGCCGGGGCACCAGGTCGTGCCGGCGGCGCAGCTGCGTGTCGATCCGGGTCCAGGACGCCCGCGCCCGGGCGCGCCGGCGGGCCAGGCGCCGGTAACCCAGGACCAGCCAGATCAGCCCGCCGAAGGCGAGCAGCCAGGCCGCCCCGGCGGCCAGGATCCAACCGTCCATCCCTGCCTGACCCTGGGGTCAGCCGGGCAGGCGGGGGCCGGCCTCGCGTTGGGCGGCGAGCCAGGCCTGCACGTCGTCGGGCGTACGCGGCAGCCCGGCCGAGAGCACCCGGGCGCCGTTCGCCGTGACGAGAACGTCGTCCTCGATGCGCACGCCGATGCCGCGCAGCTCGGCCGGGACCAGCTCGTCCTCGGCCTGGAAGTACAGCCCCGGTTCGACCGTGAGCACGTAGCCTTCGCCGAGCGCGCCGTCGCGGTAGAGCTCCTTGCGCGCGTGGGAGCAGTCGTGCACGTCCAGCCCGAGCATGTGTCCGAAGCCGTGCAGCGACCACCGGCGGTAGAGCATGCTGTCCTTGCCCAGTGCCTCCTCCGGTGAGCAGGGCAGCAGGCCCAGCTCGTGCAGGCCCTGCGCCAGCACGGTGTTGCAGGCCAACGCCACGTCCTCGTAGCGCACGCCCGGAGCGACCGCGTCGATGCCGGCCTGCTGCGAGCGGTACACGATCTCGTAGACCTCCCGCTGCGGCCCGGAGAACTCCCCGTTGACCGGCAAGGTCCGGGTGACATCGGCGGTGTAGAGCGCGTGGTTCTCCACCCCCATGTCCATGAGCAGCAGCTCACCCGGTTGCGTGGCGCCGGTGTTGCGGATCCAGTGCAGGATCGTGGCGTGCGCCCCCGCACCCACGATCGAGGAGTAGCCGAGGTCGTTGCCCTCCCACCGGGCGCGCAGGCCGAAGACGCCCTCGAGCAGACGTTCGCTCACCGACCGGTCGGCCGGCAGGATGCGCGCCACGTCCTCGAAGCCGCGCACGGTGGCGTCGATGGCCTCCTGCAGTTGGGCCACCTCCCACTCGTCCTTGACCAGGCGCAGCTCGGAGAGCTTGGCGGCGAGCTCGCGGTCGCGGCTACCGGCCTCGGCGGTGTCGTAGGGCAGGACCGCGGCGTCGACCACCGGGTCGTAGCCACGCAACACCCGGGTGCGCCCGGGCGGGCAGGCGGCCAGCGCCTCGGGCAGCCGATCCAGGTGCTCGGTTTCCAGCCCGAGCTCGGCGGCCTTCTCGGCCAAGGTGTGCCGGCGGCCGATCCACAGCTCCCCGTGGCGGGCGTTGCGGAAGAACTCATCGGTGTCGCGGGGCGAACGGGGCCGCACGTAGAGGGTGGCCTCATGGCCACCTCCGGTCGGACGCAGCAGCAGGACCGCGTCCGGGTCGTGCTCGCCGGTGAGCCACATGAAGTCGCTGCCTGGCCGGAACCGGAACTGCGTGTCGTTGGCCCGCACCCGTTCCGGCCCGGTCGGGATCACCAGGATCTCGCCCGGGAAGGCGGCGCTGAGCTGCTCCCGGCGCTTGGCGTGGTTGGGCGCCTGCACCAGCGGGTTCACGTCCAGCTCGGTGTCGCGCCAGCCGGTGCGCATGAACTCCTTGAGCTTCTCCGGATAGTCCACGTCGTAGGGCCGGCTTCCGTCGGCCGGCTTCTGCTCCGTAGCGGTCGTCTCCGTAGCGGTCGTCGCCGCGTCGTCGCGCTCGTTCACCCTCGTCCTCCCTCGCCACCGGTCGCGGTCGAGGCTACCCCGCCGGCCCGACGCTGCGTACCGGGCTGAGCCACCGTGAAAGGATGTCGCCCATGTGCGGACTGCTTACCTTCGTCAGCGACGCCGGCGCGGCGGCGCAGCACCGCGACGCCATCGCCCGGGCGCTGGAGAGCATGCACCACCGCGGGCCGGACGACACCGGCGTCGAGGTGGTCAGCTCTGACGTGGTCTTTGCGCACAAGCGGCTCTCGATCATCGATGTGGCGCTGAGCCACGAGCCGATCGCGTACCCGCCCGACGGCCCGCAGCGGGGCCGCTACCTGCTCACCTTCAACGGCGAGATCTATAACTACATCGAGCTGCGCCAGGAGCTGGTCCGGCAGTTCGGCGCCGAGTTCGGCACCGCCGGCGACGCCGAGGTGGTCGTGGCCGGCTACCACTACTGGGGCGAGGCGGTGCTGGACCGGCTGCGCGGCATGTTCGCGTTCGTGATCTGGGACGCGCACACCCGCACCGCGTTCGGTGCCCGCGACCCGTACGGCATCAAGCCCCTGCACTACCTGCAGACCCCCGACGGGGTCTACTTCGCCAGTGAGAAGAAGGCCCTGCTGCAGCTCTCCGGCGGTGCCGGCATCAACCGGGCGAACCTGTCGCACTACCTGACCCTGCAGTACGTGCCCGAGCCCGACACGCTGCACCGCGGCATCAGCCGGATCGGCTCGGGGGAGTGCCTCCGGTACGCCCCGGGGGGCACGATCATGACCCGCCGCTACTACCGGCCGCGCTTCCACCCGACCCCGGTGCGCGACGAGAAGGCCCTCTACCGCCGCATCCAGGACACGCTGCGCGAGTCGGTGCGGCTGCACATGCGCTCGGACGTGCCGGTCGGCGCGTTCCTGTCCAGCGGCATCGACTCGACCGCGGTGGTGGCGCTCTCTCGCGAGTTCAATCCGAACATCCTCACCTTCACCGTGGGCTACGACGTGCCGGGCTACTCCGAGATCGAGGTCGCCCAGGACTCGGCCCGCCACCTGGGCGTCACCACGATCCCGACGGTGATCGGCCCGGCCGAGATGATGCAGGCACTGCCGCGCATCGTCTGGCACCTGGACGACCCGGTGGCCGATCCGGCGCTGGTGCCGCTCTACTTCGTGGCGAAGAAGGCGGCCGAGCACGTCACCGTGGTGCTCTCCGGCGAGGGGGCGGACGAGTTCTTCGGCGGCTACACGATCTACCGTGAGCCGCTGTCGCTGGCCGCCGTCAACGGCCTGCCCAGCCCGGTGCAGCGGGGCCTGCGGGGCCTGTCGCGGGTGATCCCCGAGGGCGTGAAGGGGCGCAGCTTCCTCGAGCGGGGCACCACCCCGATCGAAGCGCGCTACTACGGCAACGCCCGCATGTTCACCGAGGAGGAGAAGCAGCGGCTGCTGCGCCACTACGACCAGGCCGTGCGCTACACCGACGTGACCGCACCGATCTACGCCGAGGCGACCGACCTCGACGACGTGACGAAGATGCAGTACATCGACCTCTACACCTGGCTGCGTGGCGACATCCTGGTCAAGGCCGACCGGATGTCCATGGCGCACTCGCTGGAGCTGCGGGTGCCGTTCCTGGACCGGGAGGTGTTCGAGGTGGCGGCCGGTATCCCGGTGGAGCTGAAGCTGCCGCCCCGCTCGAACGAGACCATGTTCGCCCTGCGGCGTGCGCTGGAGGGCGTGGTGCCGCCGGCTATCGTCAACCGGCGCAAGCTCGGCTTCCCGACCCCGACCCGGGTCTGGCTGAAGAACGAGATGTACGACTGGGCCCAGCACATCCTCTCCCGCTCCGGCGCCGGTGAGCTGCTCGACCTCGGGTACGCGCGCAGCCTCCTCGCCGAGCACCGGCGCGGCGACGCCGACCACTCCCGCAAGGTGTGGACGGTGCTGGTGTTCTGCATCTGGCACGCCATCTTCGTGGAGCGGTCGATGGACCCGGGCGTCGAGCGGGCGCAGTCGGCACTGCTCACCAAGCCGGTGGTCGGCTCGATGGTCGCCTGACGGTGAGGGCGCTTTTGCCAAAAGAGCCCTTATTTTCGCCAACGTAGCGGCTCTTTTGGCGAAAGTGCCCCATCGAGGAGGCTCGCTGGGGTTGCTGTCGGATCCGTAGTGTCCGGTTCACGCGACCTTGAGTTGCTCATCGCCGAAGTCGGCGATGAGTTTCAGGGTGCCGCCGAGAGCGGCGATGTAGCGGTCGAGAACGTCCTGCGTGGACACGTCACCGTTTTCGATCTGTGAGACCCGGGACACGCTGACGCCCATGCGGTTGGCGACCTGCTCCTGGGTCATCTCCCGCCGCTTACGCAGTTCGGCCAACCGCCACCCGCGGGCCTCGTCGAGCATCGCTGTGACGGCGGTGTCGAACGCCTCTTGGCCGCCGGCGGTATCGACCGCGCGCTGGAGGTGGTCGGTATCGCGCCAGCGCTTAACGCTGCTCATCAGCGATCTCCTTCTCGCGTTCCGTCAGGTACTTTGCGTAGAGCTCCTCCGCTCGTGGGACCGACTCCCGGTACCAGCGAGCCCAATGCCCTGACTTGTCGCCGGCAATCAGCATGATCGCCGAACGCCACGGGTCGAAGCAGAATAGGATCCTGATCTCGGATCGACCGGTGATGGCGGCCGCAGCTCCTTCATGTTCGGGAGTCTCGATGATGTGATGCTGTCGACCAGCGGTCTGCCCTCCGCCGGACCGCTGCGCTCCAATACGAGGATCGCCTGGTTGACCAACCGGTGCGTATCTCGATCGGACTCGTACAGATCGTCGAGAAAGACCTCGACCTATGACGTCAACAAGATCTCCCACTCCATGCCGGGCTCCCCCAACCTACTTTAGAATAGCCTAAAGTCGCCGGCACCGCGCCGCTAGCTAGAACCGCTCGGTGAGGTGTTCCCGGCCGGGGGGTGGCTCGTACGGCGTCGGCCAGAAGTCGGTGATCTGGGCAATGCGACCCTGCCCGTCGAAATCGAAGAAGCACAGCCCGGGCTGCTCGTCGCCATCGACGGCGAACCGGGTCCAGCTCGCCCCGTGCCCGCCGCCGCCGACGGTGCGTTCCACGCGGACGTGCCAGTCGCCGGGGTAGCTGGCGTTGAACTCGACGTAACGGTCGCGACCCTGGATGCGCTCGCGGGTCTGCGGCAGTTCGTAGACGACGTCCTCAGCGAGCAGCGCCGCGAAGCCGACCCAGTCGCGTGCCTCGCAGGCGGCCCAGTAGCGCGCCACCACATCTGCTTCACGGGACACGGTGTCCGCTTGGTCGCTCATGCCGGCGAGTGTGCCAGGGTGGTACGACATCAAGGGTGGTACGACATCAGGGGTGGTACGACATCAAGGCTGGTACGACAGGAGGTCGACCATGAACATGTTCAAGCCGACCGACGCGGCCGACCCAGCGGCGTACATTGCCGCGCTCGACCAGCCGCGGCGGGGTGAGATCGAGCGCCTGGACGCGCTGATCCAGGCCACCGCGCCGGGACTCGGGCCGGCGTACCTGCAGTCGGGGATGCTGGCCTACGGCCCGTTCCATTACGCCTACAGCTCCGGCCGCGAGGGCGACTGGTTTCTGGTCGGCCTGGCCAGCCGCAAGGCGTACATCTCGCTTTACGTCACCGCGGCTGGGCCGGGCGGCTACCTGGCCGAGAGCTACCGCGACCGGCTGCCCAAGGCCGACATCGGCCGCTCCTGCGTACGGATCAAGCGACTCTCCGATGTGGACCTCGAGGTGCTCGCTGAGCTGATCGGCCGGGCCGCCGAGGCCGGTCCCCCGGCTGAGATCACCCGATGAGCCCGACGGCCAAGGAGATCGTGCCGGCCGTCGCCGCCCACGTACGCGAGCGCTACGTCCTCGCCGACCAGGGGGCGGCCATGGCGGACGCGCTGCTGTCCCATGTGGACGAGTTCGCCGGGCTGGACGGCGCGGCGCTGTGCGACGCGGTGACCGAGGCGCTGCGCACCGTCTGTCCCGACCGGCACCTGCGCGTGATCTGGCACGAGGAGGCGGTGCCCCGCTACGAGGGCGACCGCTGGGACGACCCGCAGAGCCTGGTGAGCTACTGGGCCGGCGCGCGGCTGGACAACCATGGCGTGTACCGGGTCGAGCGCCTGCCCGGCAACGTCGGCTACCTCGACCTGCGCTCGATCGACGAGGCCGAGCAGACCGCGCCGACGATCGCTGCGGCGATGGCGCTGCTGCAGCACACCGGGGCGCTGCTGCTCGATCTGCGCCACAACAACGGCGGCGCGCCCAGCGGGGCGGCGTTCCTGTGCAGCTTCTTCTTCGGCCCGGCGCCGGTGCACGTCAACGACGTCCATGACCGGGCCACCGAATCGGTGCACCAGTACTGGACCTCACCGCACCTGCCCGGCCCGCGCTACCTCGACCGGGACGTGTTCGTGCTCACCAGTGCCGAGACCTTCTCCGCAGCGGAGGAGGTCGCGTACAACCTGCAACAGCTGCGTCGGGCCACGATCGTGGGCGAGGTGACCCGCGGCGGCGCGCACCCGGTCGGCGAGTTCTGGCTGCATCCGCAGGCCAGCATCCGCGTGCCGGTGGCCCGATCGGTCAACCCGGTCTCGGGCACCAACTGGGAGGGCGTCGGCGTTGCCCCGGACGTCGCGGTCAGCGCCGGCGAGGCCTTCGATGAGGCGTACGCCGCGGCGCTGCGCTCGGTGCTTGCCG
>JBLNGJ010000122.1:0-5864 GCA_050264675.1 Micromonosporaceae bacterium | reverse complement strand
GGCGGCCGGCGCCGTCGACACGTCCGGTGAGGCCGCCCTGGCCGAGCTCGACACCGAGCTCGCCGGCGTCAGCTGAGCAACGAACCCAGGCCGCTCGGTCAGGCGTCCACAGTCGACGCCGAGGCCAGGTGCAGGCGGGCGAAGTCGAGCGCCTCGGCCAGGTCGTCCTGGCGGGCCGCCCGCGAGGGTGAGCGCCGGGTCGAGACCTCGACCGCGACCGAACCGGCGAACCCGCGACCGGCCAGCGAGGCGAGCAGCTCGGCGCAGGGCTGGGCCCCCCGCCCGGGCACCAGGTGCTCGTCACGGCCGAGCCCGGTACCGTCACCGAGGTGCACGTGGCGCAGCCGATCACCCATGGCATCGGCCAGCGTCAACCCGTCGACCCGGGCGGCGGCACAGTGCGACAGGTCCAAGGTGTACGCGCTGAAGCCGGCCGCGGTGGGATCCCAACCAGGCTGGTAAGGCACGAACTCGCGGGCGCCCATCCGCACCGGGTACATGTTCTCCACCGCGATCGTCACGCCGTAGCGGGCGGTGAGCCGGCGCAGACCCTCGCCGAAGCCGCGAGCGTACTCCCGCTGCCAGGTGAACGGTGGATGCACCACCACCGTGCCGGCGCCGAGGTCGCGGGCGAGCTCGGCCGATCGGCGTAGCCGCTCCCATGGGTCGGGGCTCCACACCCGCTGGGTGACCAGCAGGCAGGGCGCGTGTACGGATCCGATCGGCAGGCCGTAGTGGCTGGAGAGCCCCCGCAGCGCGGACAGGTCCTGGCTGACCGCATCGGTCCAGACCATGACCTCGACGCCGTCGTAGCCCAGCCGGGCCGCCATCTCGAAGGCCGCCGACGTCGGTTCGGGGAACACCGACGACGTGGACAGCAGCACCGGCACGTCACTCATTGGCCACAGGGTATCCCGGGGTGGCTCAGCGGGACGTCAGCGCATCCAGGCGACGCAGGATGACGCCCTCGCGCAGGGCCCACGGGCAGATATCGACCTCGGCCAGACCGAGGCGGCGCATGGTCACCTCGGCCACCACGGCCCCGGCGAGCAGCTGGTGCGACCGGTTGGCGCTCACACCGTCCATCTCACCCAGCGCCGCCGCCGACATGTGGCGGATGAAGCCGAGCACCTGGTGCAGACCGGCGAAGGTGAGCGTGCGTGGGGTCCACAGGCCCAGGGTGGACGGTGCCGCCCCGGCCAGGCGGGCCAGCGTCCGGAACGTCTTGGACGTCGCCGCGGCCCGGTCCCACGCCTCCACCCGCACGTCGGCGAACAGCTTGTCCACGTGTTCGGTGAGCGCGTCGACCTGATCGACCAGCGGCGGGTCGCCGCGCAGCCAGTCGCGGGTGAGCCGGCCGGCCCCGAGCGGCAGGGAGAGCGCGACGTCGGGCTCCTCGTCGATGCCGGCGGCTATCTCCAATGAGCCCCCGCCGATGTCGAGCACCAGCAGCCGGCCGGCCGACCAGCCGAACCAGCGGCGCACCGCGAGGAATGTCGTGCGCGCCTCATCGACACCGGAGAGCACCTGCAGGTCGACACCGGTCTCATCGCGCACCCGACCGAGCACCTTCGCCGAGTTCGTCGCGTCCCGCACCGCCGACGTGGCGAACGCGAGCATCTCCCCGGCCTGATGATGGGTGGCCGACGTACGGGCCGCGGCGACCGCCGCCACCAACGCGTCGGCGCCGTCGGTGCTCAGCCTTCCGTCCGGACCGATGCGTTCGGTCAGGCGCAGCACCGCTTTCTCCGAGTGCGCCGGCCATGGATGGGCGCCGCGGAAGGCATCGACCACGAGCAGATGCACCGTGTTGGAACCCACGTCCAGCACGCCGAGTCGCATGGCCTCAGCCTATGCCCGGCGGGGCGTAGGCTGACCCGATGACCAGCCGCCGCACCGTGCGCCGCGCCGAGCTGCCCTTGGTGACCGCCACCGTCGATCCGACCGACGAGCCGCGGGCGCGCGAGGTGCCGCTTGACTTTCCCCGGGAATGGATCGAGTTCACCGATCCGGCCAACGAGGAGCACACGGTGCGGGCCGACCTGACCTGGTTGCTGTCCCGGTGGACCTGCGTCTTCGGCCGTGGCTGCCACGGCATCGCCGCCGACCGGGCCGCCGACGGCTGCTGCTCGCATGGCGCGTTCTTCACCGACACCGATGACGAACGCCGGGTGCGTGGAGCCGCGAGACGGCTGACCCCGCAAAACTGGCAGCACCATCGGCGGGGCTTTAAGAACTACACCGAGATGGACACGGTGGACGGTAAGACGCCCGCCCGGCGTACCGCGACCCAGCCCGACGGTCCGTGCGTCTTCCTCAACGACGCCGACTTTCCCGGTGGGGGCGGCTGCGCCCTGCATGCCCAGGCCCTGCGTGATGGCGTGCATCCGTTGGAGTACAAGCCCGATGTCTGCTGGCAGCTGCCGATCCGCCGGGACCAGGACTGGACCACCCGCGCCGACGGCACCAAGGTGCTGGTGAGCGTGCTCGCCGAATTCGACCGGCGGGGCTGGGGCGAAGGTGGCCACGACCTGCACTGGTGGTGCACCTCATCGCCCGACGCCCACGTCGGCGGTGAGCCGATGTACCGGTCCTACGCACCGGAGCTGGTGGCGCTCATCGGGCAGAAGGCCTACGACCGGCTGGCCGAGCTGTGCTCCCGCCGCGAGCAGCTGGGCCTGGTCGCCGTGCATCCGGCCACGGCGAAGGCTCAGGGCTCGAACTTGTAGCCCAGCCCTCGCACGGTCACGATGTGGCGGGGGTTCGACGGCTCCGGTTCGATCTTCGAGCGCAGCCGCTTCACATGCACGTCAAGCGTCTTGGTGTCACCGACGTAATCGGCCCCCCACACCCGGTCGATGAGCTGCCCCCGGGTCAGCACCCGGCCGGCGTTGCGCAGCAACAGCTCGAGCAGCTCGAACTCCTTGAGCGGCAACGCCACCGGGTCGCCGGAGACGGTGACCACGTGCCGTTCCACATCCATGCGCACCGGCCCACCCGCGAGCGTGGCCGCGCTCAGCTCGGCCGGCTCAGCCGCGTTGCGGCGCAGCACCGCGCGGATCCGGGCGACCAGCTCGCGGGGTGAGTACGGCTTCGTGACGTAGTCATCGGCGCCGATCTCCAGCCCGACCACCTTGTCGATCTCGCTGTCGCGGGCGGTCACCATGATGATGGGTACGGTCGAACGCTGGCGCAGCTGCCGGCACACCTCCGTGCCGGACAGCTCGGGCAGCATCAGGTCCAGCAGCACGATGTCGGCGCCGTTGCGGTCGAACTCGGTGATGGCGCCCGGCCCGCTCGCCGCGACGGCGACCTCGAAGCCTTCCTTGCGCAGCATGTAGGACAACGCATCGGAGAACGACTCTTCGTCCTCGACCACCAGTACCCGTGCCACAACCGCAACCCCTTCGCCCGCTACGAGGCGTCCTCGCTCTCGATCTCAATGCCCGGCGGTAGCCCGAGCGTCGCCTCCGGTGGGCGGGCCGGCAACCGGAGGGTGAACGTCGATCCGGCGCCGAGCGTCGAGGCGACCTCGACCCGTCCACCGTGGTTGACCGCGATGTGTTTGACGATGGCCAGCCCGAGCCCGGTGCCACCGGTGACCCGGGACCGGGCCTGATCGGCCCGGTAGAACCGCTCGAAGATACGGTCGAGATCCTTAGCCGCGATGCCGATGCCCTCATCGATCACGCGGATCTCCACCAAGGGCCCGGATAACTGCGCGGTGACCGTCACCGTGGTCTGTTCCGGGCTGTAGGCGATGGCGTTCTCCACCAGGTTCGCCACCGCGGTCACCAGCTGCCCCTCGTCCCCGTAGACGGTCAGCCCCCGGGTGCCGGAGAAGACGACCGCGATGCCCTTCGCCGAGGCCGCGGTGCGGGAACGGTCGACGACCTCGGTGATGATGCGGTCCACCGCGACCGGCAGTGGCTGGGGCAGCGGTTCGGCGCCCTGCAGGCGGGAAAGCTCGAGCAGCTCGGTGACGAGGCGGGCCAACCGGTGCGACTCGTGGTGGATGCGCTCAGCGAAGCGCCGCGACGCCTGCGGGTCATCGGTCGCCTCGAGCAGTGTCTCGGCGAGCAGCGCCAGCGCGCCGACCGGAGTCTTGAGCTCGTGGCTCACGTTGGCCACGAAGTCGCGCCGGACCCGGGCCACCCGGTGCGCCTCGGTCATGTCGGAGGCCTCCACGGCGACGTGCCCCGGCCCGTAGCCGGCGTCGGCGAGCGGCACCACCCGGATGTGCACACCGAAGGACTCGCCGGCGAGCTCACGGCCGGCCCGGGGCAGGTCGAGCTCGACCTCGCGGCTCACGCCACTGCGGCGGACCTGGCCGGCGAGCGTACGCACGACCGTGTGCACCTGCTGGCTTGGCGCCGCCGACCGCACCGGACGGGCCGGCACCGCCTCGCGTACCAGACCCAGCTCGACCGCGGCCGGGTTGGCCAGCACCGGCCGGTCATCGGCGTCGAGCACCAGCACCCCGACGCGCAGCGCGCTCAGGCTCTCCGCGGCGAGATGGTGCGCTGGCGCGGCCCGGCCCAACCACCTCGGCCATCCCACCGCCATCGCCTTCTCCACGCCGCCGATCGTAGGCGGCCGGTCGATCCGGCCGGACCGACCGCTGGTCGGTGCCGGTGCATCGTCGCCGAATGTTCATCCGGCGGCTCGGCGCCGTTCACCGGGGTTCACCTCGGCGGCGACCGATGCGCGTACCGTACCGCCGGAGTAACTTGCCTGGTTTATCTCGCAAGCGTCGAGACAACTGGCGCGTCGAGAAAACGCGGCGGTGACGGGAGCATGATGCGCGCGGAGTTTCACGCCGACCTGGCCGAGGTGAGCCGGCTGCTCGTCGACATGGCCGACGAGGTGCGTGCGCTCATGCGCCGGGCCACCACCTCGCTGCTCACCGCCGATCGGGGCCTGGCCGAGGGTGTGGTCACCGGCGACGACGCGGTCGACGGCCTGCACCGCGACGTCGAGGAGAAGGTGTACGGGCTGCTCGCCCGGCAGGCGCCGGTGGCCTCGGATCTGCGCCTGGTGATCACCGCCCTGCACGTGGCCACCGATCTCGAGCGCATGGGTGACCTGGCCGAGCACGTGGCCAAGACGGCGCTGCGCCGCCACCCGGCCTCGGCCGCGCCGCCCGAGGTGGCCACGCTCATCAAGGACATGGCCGAGATCGCCGACCGGATCGCTGGCAAGATCAGCGATGTGTTGGCCCGACCGGACGCCGCCCGCGCCGCCGAGCTCGAGACCGACGACGACGCCATGGACGAGCTCAACCGCGGGCTTTTCGTGCTGCTGCTCGGCACCGCTTGGCAGCACGGAGTCGAGGCGGCCATCGACGGCGCCCTGCTCGGGCGCTTCTACGAGCGGTTCGCCGACCACGCGGTCAACGCCGGCCACCACATGTTCTACCTGGTCACCGGGGAGCCACTGCCGGCTCACCGCTGGCGCACCGGCCGCGGCCGCTAGCGTCCCTGGTTCGCCACCGCCGCGGCGGCCGCGGCAGCGGCGGCTGGATCGAGGTAGGCCCCGCCCGGCGTACGCGGGCGCATCGCCTCGTCGAGGTCGTAGCGCAACGGGATCCCGGTCGGGATGTTCAGCGTTGCGATCGCCTCGTCGGAGATGCCGTCGAGGTGCTTGACCAGCGCCCGCAACGAGTTGCCGTGCGCCGCCACCAGCACCGTCAGCCCGGCCCGCAGGTCGGGCACGCTCGCGTCGTACCAGTCCGGCAGCGTCCGGACCAGCACGTCGGCCAGGCACTCGGTGCGCGGCACCAGCTCCGGCGGCAGCCCGGCGTAGCGGGCGTCGCCGACCTGGGAGAACTCATCGCCTTCCGGGATCGGTGGCGGCGGGGTGTC
>JBLNGJ010000121.1:0-7431 GCA_050264675.1 Micromonosporaceae bacterium | reverse complement strand
AGATCTCGTCGCGGGCGGGCAACGCCACTGCCCCGGCCACCAGTCCCCGGCCGCGCTGCCAGAGCGCGACGTGCACGGCCCAGTCGGTCCGGCCGGGCTCAGCGAACTCGCGCGTGCCGTCGAGCGGATCGACGATCCAGACGCGCGTCGCCCCGATCCGCGGCGCGGCATCGCGTACGCCCTCCTCGGAGAGCACCACATCAGCCGGCCGCCACCGCCCGATCAGCTCGACCAGCAGCTCATGCGCCCGCAGGTCGCCGGCCGCCCGCAGCCGGGCCGGGGCGTCGAAGCCGACCTCGGCCCGCACCTCGCGCAGCACCGCGCCCGCACGCAGCGCGGCCCACCGGGCGAACCCGCCGTCGCTCTCGGGCGGGATGTCGGACGTCATGGCGCCGCCTCCGCGGTAGGAAATGCGTCGTCGGTCATCGCGCCGCCTCCGCTGGGAAGATCGCGTCGCCGGTCAGGTCGCCGCGTGGAACTCATTCTGGGTGACCTCCAGGCCCCGGGTCATCAGCGACTCGACGATGTCGGCGGCCCGGTCCAGCAGCAGATCAAGCTCCTTGCGCTCGGCGGCGGAGAAGTCGGAGAGCACGAAGTCGGCCGGATCCTGCCGCCCGGGCGGACGGCCAATGCCGAAGCGCACCCGCAGATACTCCCTTGTGGACAGAGCTGCGGAGATCGACCGGGCGCCGTTGTGCCCACCCTCACCGCCGCCCCGCTTGCAGCGCAACTGCCCAAACGGCAGGTCCAGCTCGTCATAGACCGCGATCACGCACTCGGGCGGAATCTTGTAGAACTGGATCAAGCTGGCGACCGCGCCACCGGAGAGGTTCATGTAGGTCATCGGCTTGGCCAGCACGAGCCGCGGTGCGTCGATACCCACGCCCAAGCGCCCCTCACCCACCAGGGCCATGGCCCGGCGGTGCCGGCTGAACGTCACGCCATACCGGTTGGCGAGCAGGTCGGCGATGAGAAACCCGACGTTGTGCCGGTGGCGGCGGTAGTCCGGCCCCGGATTACCCAGCCCGGCCACGAGCCACATCGCCGCCTCCTCTCGCGACTCGCAACCGAACTCGCCAGCGGCCGGCGCGGCTAGTCAGGCCCGCGTGGCCAGGCGGGCGGCGTGGCCAGCCGAGCGGTGGTGTGTCTAGGCGGCGGGGACCTCCGTGGCCGGCGCCTCGCCCTCCGCGGCCGGCTCTTCCGGGGCCTCGACCTCGCCAGCGCCTTCGCCTTCGAGTTGTTCCGCGCTCGGCGCGATCGAGACGATGGCGACCGTGGTCTTGGGGTCGGCCGCCAACTCGACGCCGTCGGGCAGCGTGACGTCGCCTGCGGTCACCCGCCGGCCGGCCTCCAGGCCCTCGATCGAGACCTCGAGGTGGTCGGGCAGGTGCAGCGCCTCAGCGGTGACCGCCAGCTTGTCGTGCTCGTGGATGACGAGCGTGCCTCGGGCGGCCTCACCGGTGACCTGCACCGGCACTTCGACGGTGACCTTCTCGCCGCGGCGCACGATCAGCAGGTCGACGTGCTCGAAGGTGTCCTTGAGCGGGTCGCGTTGGATCGCCTTGGCCAGAGCCAGGATCTGGGTGCCATCGCTCAACGCGATGTTGAAGACCT
Source organism: Micromonosporaceae bacterium (assembly GCA_050264675.1). Taxonomy (GTDB): domain Bacteria; phylum Actinomycetota; class Actinomycetes; order Mycobacteriales; family Micromonosporaceae; genus JBLNGJ01. The sequence continues at coordinate 5,817 of JBLNGJ010000121.1, read as the reverse complement.
GGGTCATGCCGCCGTGGCGGATGGCCGCGGCGAACTCGCGGGCGGGCAGCGCGATGTGCCGGGGGGCCTCACCGTGGCCGTACAGCACCGCGGGCACCCTCCCGGCCCGACGGGTACGCCGGGCTCCACCCTTGCCGAACTCGGTACGGGGCTCGGCGCTGATCTTTACCTCGGACACGGGAATACTCCTGCTGTACGTCTCAAGCGGTGGCTTGCGGTGCTGCGGGGCGAGGGTGCGTACGGACGGCAGCCCGGAGCACCGCGTCGATCACGGCGCCCGACCCGACCCCGTCGCGGGGCAGGCGGCGCCCTCGCCGTGGCAACCGCATCAGCTTACCCGAGACCGATGGGGGCTCGGACGCGTCCCCGGTCAGCCCCGCGCCCATGATCGGCGCAGCGCCGACGGCACCAGCTCAGGCCAGCCGAAGCTAGCTCAGGCCACCAAAGAGAGTGGTGACCGAGCCGTCGGCGAAGACCTCGTGGATGGCCCGGGCCACCAAGGGTGCGATCGAGAGCACCGTGATCTTGTCAAGCCGCTTCTCGGACGGGATTGGCAAGGTGTTCGTGACCACGATCTCACTGACCATGCTGTTCTTGAGCCGCTCGGTCGCCGGGTCCGAGAGCACCGGGTGGGTGGCCGCGACGATCACGTCGGCGGCGCCCGCGGCGCGCACGATCTCGGCCGCGCGCACGATTGTCGCGCCAGTGTCGATGATGTCGTCCACGATGAGACAGACCCGGCCTTCGACCTCGCCGACCACCCGGTTCGCCACGATATGCCCGGGCTTGAGGGGGTCGCGGGTCTTGTGGATGAACGCGAGTGGCAACCCACCCAGCCGGTCGGTCCACCGCTCGGCCACCCGGACCCGCCCGGAGTCCGGCGCGACCACCGTCATCGGGCGGCCGGCGTAGCTGCGCTCGACGTAGCCAGCCAGCACGTCCATCGCAAAGAGGTGATCGACCGGCCCGTCGAAGAAGCCCTGGATCTGGGCGGTGTGCAGGTCGACGGTGAGGATCCGGTTGGCGCCCGCGGTCCGGTAGAGGTCGGCCACCAGGCGCGCGGAGATCGGCTCGCGGCCGCGATGCTTCTTGTCCTGCCGGGCGTACGGGTAATAGGGCACCACTACGGTGATCCGCTTGGCCGAGCCCCGCTTGAGCGCGTCCACCATGATCAGTGACTCGACCAGCCATTTGTTGATCGGGTCGGTCATGGACTGGACCACGAAGGCGTCCGAACCACGCACGGATTCCTGATAGCGCACAAAAACCTGACCATCCGGAAAGTCGTACGCCTCGGTCGGCGTCGGCTCGACGCCGAGCTCGGCCCCGATCTCCGCGGCCAGCTCCGGATACCCCCGACCGGAGAAGAGCATCAGGGTCTTACGGTTCTCCACGTTGATGCTGTTCACCCACGGCTCCCCGGCAGTCGGCGACATCAGGCGGTTGTAGTTCTCGAGCTAGCGAGCGGAACCGGGCCCAGTATCTCGCGCCGCTTCTCCGGTGTCGCCCACAACTCGCGGTGTCGCGCCTTCGGCTAACGCGGCTTCGGCTAACGCGGCTTCGGCCGCCGCCGCGGCGGCGGTGCCGGCGCGCCGACGGGCCACCCACCCCTCGATATTGCGCTGGGCCGCACGACCGACACCGAGGGCGCCCGGCGGCACGTCCTTGACGATCACGCTCCCGGCGGCGGTGTACGCGCCGTCGCCCACGGTCACCGGCGCCACGAGCATGGTGTCGGACCCGGTCCGCACATGGGAGCCGATCACCGTACGGTGCTTCTTCACCCCGTCGTAGTTGACCACCACGTTGGCCGCGCCGATGTTCGTCTGCTCACCGATCGTGGCGTCGCCCACATAGGACAGATGCGGGATCTTCGTACCCGCGCCCACCTCCGAGTTCTTCACCTCGACGAAGGTGCCGACCTTGGTGGCGGCGTGCAGAACGGTGCCCGGTCGCAGGTAGGCATACGGCCCGACCTGCGCCTCCGGTCCGATCTCGGCACTGACCGCGTGCGTCCGGAGCACCCGGGCGCCCGCGCCGACCCGCACGTCGATGAGCGTCGTGTCCGGCCCGATCACCGCGGCCTCATCGACCACGGTGACCCCGCGCAGATGCGTGTTCGGCTCGATCAGCACATCCGGGGCCAACCGCACCGTGGTGTCGATCCAGGTGGTCAACGGGTCGACGATGGTGACCCCGTCGGCCATCCAGGCCGCGTTGATCCGGTCCCGTAGCACCGCGTGCAGGATCGCGAGCTCGGCCCGGTCGTTGCAGCCCAGCGCCTCGGTGGCGTCCCGAGTCGGGTGGGCCCGCACCGGGGCCCCGGACTGCGCCAGCACACCCACCACGTCGGTGAGGTACTCCTCGCCCTGTTCGTTCTGGGTGGTGAGCTTGGCCAGCGCCTCGGCCAGCAGGGCGCCGTCGAACGCGTACACCCCCACATTGATCTCGCGGATCGCGCGCTGCTCCTCGCTCGCGTCCCGCTCCTCCACGACCCTCTGCAGCGCGCCCGTGCCCGGGTGGCGCACGACCCGGCCCATCCCGGTCGGATCGGCCGGCTCGGCCGTGACAATGGTGGCCGCGGCACCGGCCGCCTCGTGGCCAGCGATGAGATCGGCGAGCGTCTGGGGCCGCAGCAGCGGCACGTCACCGTTGCAGACGACCACGGTTCCGGTCGGTGTGCCCAGGGCGGCCAGCGCCATCCGGGTGGCGTGGCCGGTGCCCAGCTGGCGTTCCTGCGGCACAGCCAACGCGTCCGATGCCACCGTCTTCACCAGCCGCTCGACCCGGTCGGCACCGTGGCCGATCACCACCGCGGTCTGCTGCGCTCCGATCGACCCCGCCGCGACCAACACGTGTTCGAGCAAGGTACGGCCGAGCAGCGGGTGCAGCACCTTGGGCAGGGAGGACTTCATCCGCTTGCCTTCACCGGCCGCGAGCACCACCACCGTCCGGGCGCTCGGCCGGCGTGCACCCGACCGGGCCGGCCTTCGAGCGGTCGACTTCGAGGGCGTCTGGGCCCCCGACGTCTGTGCCCCGGACGTCCGGGCCCCCGACGTCCGAGCCCCCGACGTCTGTGCCCCCGACTTCCGAGCCCCCGACGCGCGGGCCGCCGACGCGCGGGCCGCCGATGTGCGGGCCGCGGCCTTCCCGGATTCCTGGGCGTTGGGCTCGGCTGACTGCTGAGCGCCCGGCCCCGGTGGCGGCTGCGCACTCTTCCTCGGCTGCCTTTGTGCACTCACCAACGGCTAGCCTCTCCTCGGTCACGACCGGTTACTGCCGGCCCATGGTAGTCAGAGCCGATTCGCCGCGAGGATCGAAGGCCAGGACCTACGGTGCGGACCCACGGTGCGGCTCAGTCGCCTGTCCCCGGATGGGCGCGGCACCAGCTCGGCCGCTAGGACTCGAACCTAGAAAACCGCCTCCAAAGGGCGGGGTGTTGCCAATTACACCACGGCCGAATGCGACTGCCAGGGTACCGCCCAGACCACCAGCCGCCGCATCCGCCGCCCGCCGCTGACCGCCGCAGCGACCGATATACGCTCCCGCCTCGCGCGCAGCGCCAGCCGAGCCAGGCCGTGCCGCACCGGCAGTTACCCCACGCCGGGCCCCGGCCGACCTACCATCGCCCGCCCGGCCCGTTCATAGGGCGCTTTCCTGGATCGAGCCCGCTCCGACCGGTGATCATGGGCAGAATCCTGAATTCTGCCCGATCCTGGTAGAGCTGACCCGGGAGAGCATCTCGGCTGGGATCTCGCGCCGGAGAGTATAGGTGAGATTTCATCCTCGGCGCCGACAATCGAGATCATCTGACCGGACGATCTCCAGCCGTGCGAACCTGGCCGGCCAGGCAAATCCGCAGCGTAACGAAGGTGACACGCTCCTGGGCTGTCAGAGGTAACCTCAGCCAAGCTACGGTAACGTAGGCGTAACCCGCCAACCACAGTCCAGCCACAGTGAGGTGCCGATGACGACTGCCCTGCTCGAGCCGAACTCCGGACCGACCGGATCCAAGCCTCTGACGACGGGGCGTCAGCCAATAGGCATCATCATCGCGCTCTGGCTCTTCGTCACCATCCCGTTCGTGGCCCTGATCGCGGCGATCCCGGTGATGTGGGGCTGGGGTCTGAACTGGCTGGATGTCCTCCTCTTCGTGGTGCTCTACAACCTGGGCGGTTTCGGCATCGGTGTCGGCTTCCACCGCCACCTCACCCACGGCTCGTTCAAGGCCAAGCGTTGGCTACGCGTCGCGCTGACGGTCGCCGGGTGCCTGGCCATCGAGGGCACGCCGACCCAATGGGTGGCCGACCACCGCCGCCACCACCAGTACAGCGACATGGAAGGCGACCCACACTCCCCCTGGCGCTACGGGGAGTCGCTATGGGGTCTGACCAAGGGCCTGTGGTATTCGCACACCGGCTGGCTGTTCTTCCGGGAGATGTCCAATCAGGAGCGCTTCGCGCCGGATCTGGTCGCCGACAAGGACATCCGGCTCGTGGACCGGCTCTTCCCGTACATCGTCACCGCCTCGGTCGCGCTGCCGGCGCTGATCGGCGGGCTGGCGACCTGGTCGTGGCAGGGCGCGCTCTCCGCGTTCTTCTGGGCCGGCCTGGTTCGCATCGCGCTGCTGCACCACACAACCTGGTCGATCAACTCGATCTGCCACGTGGTCGGCACCCGCCCGTTCGACAGCCGCGACAAGGCGACCAACTTCTGGCCGCTGGCGATCCTGTCCTTCGGGGAGAACTGGCACAACCTGCACCACGCCGACCCGACCTGCGCCCGCCACGGTGTGCTGCGCGGCCAGATCGACATGAACGCCCGACTGATCTGGATCTTCGAGCGGTTCGGCTGGGTCAGCGAGGTGCGTTGGCCGAAGGCCGACCGGCTGGAGGCTAAGCTGCTCAAGCCACGACGTCTGCCGTTGCGTGACCGCGGGCGGTGACGCAGCGCTCGTCGCGTTCGGCGAGCATGATGTTGAGAGAGTGACGGGGATCGACGCAAACGATGCCGCCGCCGACGCGCAGCGCGCGAGCGGCGCGGTTCCCCGTACGCATACCAAGGTCCGCATGTCCGCCACCCAGCGGCGGGAGCAACTGATCGCGGTGGGCCGGCGGGTCTTCGCCGAGAAAGGCCTCGACGCGACGTCGGTGGAGGAGGTCGCGGTTCGGGCGAAGGTCTCCAAGCCGGTGGTGTATGAGCACTTCGGCGGCAAGGAAGGCCTCTACGCGGTGGTGGTCGACCGTGAGGTCCGGTCGTTGCTGGACCGGCTCACGACGGCCCTGACCGCCGGGCACCCACGCGAGCTGCTCGAGCAGGCCGCCCTCGCCCTGTTGGACTACATCGAGACCGAGACGGATGGCTTCCGGGTGCTGGTGCGCGAGTCACCGGTCGGCTCAGCCACCGGCAACTTTTCCTCCGTACTCAATGATGTGGCGCACCAGGTCGAGCACATCCTCGGCTCAGAGTTCAAGACCCGCGGCTACGACCCCAAGCTCGCCGAGCTCTACTCGCAGGCGCTGGTCGGCATGGTGGCGCTGACCGGACGATGGTGGCTCGAGGTACGCAAGCCGCGCAAGGAGACGGTCGCCGCGCACCTGGTCAACCTGGCCTGGAACGGCCTGTCGCACCTTGAGCCGCGCCCGGCCCTGGGCACCCGCCGCGGCCGCTGACCTCGCCTCAGGCCGAGCCGGGCTGGGCCGCCGCCCGCTCGTGTTCACGCTGGGCTTCGCCGGCCCACGGATGCTCGGCCGGGTCGGGCGAAGCGCCGTGCCGGAACCGCTCCTCCAACTCGGCGTCCCGGCCGCTGCCGGTCTT
>JBLNGJ010000120.1:0-7568 GCA_050264675.1 Micromonosporaceae bacterium | reverse complement strand
CCAGCCCGAGCAGGGGCACCGGGTGAACCAGCGCGGCGGCCAAGTCGATGGCGGTCCTGGCCGCCCCGTCCTGAGCCAGCACCGCGAACACCACGTCCGCCCCGCTCTGGTCGAGCAGCTGCTGGGCGGCGAGCAGGTCTGTCCCCGATGGAGCGAGGTCGAGCGTTGCCACGATCGAGTAACCACTGCGCGTAGCCAACTCCCGCACCAGGTCGGCGTCGGTCGCCAGGTCGCCGCCCTGGTCCTGCAGCAGCGCCAGCCGGGCGGGCTGTCCGGCCGGCAGTTGACGACGTAACAGCGCGTAGGTGGTCTCGATGAGCACGCGGTCGCTGGGGGAGACGCGGAAATACCACTCCAGCCCCATCTCGGGCAGATAGTCCGCGCTGCTGGTGGCGTCGACGAGCGGCAACCGCAACCGCTGGGCCTGCGCCCCGAGGGCGGCCATCACCGGCGCCGACTCGGCCGCCACAATGGACACCGCATGATCGAACGAGACCAGATCGTTGGCCGCCGTCTCGGCCTGGTCGGCCGAGCCCGCGGTGTCGCGGACGGCGAGGGTCAGGACCGCACCGCCGAGGCCGGGTAGGCCGGCCCCCTTGGCCAGCGGTAATGGCAGCTCAGGATGCGAATTGTTAACGAGGTCGATGGCGAGCTGGGCGCCGCGGACCGCGTCATCACCCATGCCGCCGCCGCCGCTGGCCGGCGAGAGCAGGCCGATGGCGACAGTGGCCGGACGATGCGGCGTCCGCGGCGAGCCGCCGCAACCGGCCAGCACGAGCATGCCGGCCGCCAGGGCTAGGACGGCGGCCCGCCGCTGACGGTGGCGCGCGGCATTCACGCGTGTGCACTCCTCGTGGCCTGCGAAAACGGCGCCAAGGTCCGCCGATGGTAGGAGTCCGCGCGATCGCCGCGCGGACACCGCCGTATCTTTTCCTGCCGGGGCGGGGTTTTCAAGCCCCGCGTGCTTGAGATGCAGATATGCAAGTCGTACTTGCTGGGCCGTTCGCGCTACCGGTTGAATAGACCGCGACCGCGGGTCGGGCGCCGTGGCGTTCGTCGATGGAAGGGGGTGACCGTGCCGTCGAGACGACCTCGCCCGTCCCACCAGGCCGTCGCGTCGCATCGTCGCAGGTCACCGCTTCGCCTGCAGGACTGGCGCGTGCGCTCGAAGCTGGCGGTGGTGCTCACCATCCCCGCGGTGGGCTTCCTCGTCGTCGCGGGGGTGCAGGTCGCGTCCTCGGTGGCGCAGGCCCGCGCGCTCGACCGCTTCTCCCAGCAGGTGGTCTTCGGCCGCCAGGTCAGCGCCCTGGTGCACGAACTGCAACGGGAGCGCGACCACACGTCCGGCGTGCTCGCCGCGTTGACCGCGCCCGGGAGCGATGAGGTCGGGCGGGCGGTCGCCGACCTGGCCCCCGACCGAACCGCCGTCGACCGGGCCACGGCCGCGTTTGACCAGGCCGCCGGCCGCCTGATCGGCGATGCCGCCCTGCAGACCAGTGTGGACACTGCGCGGGCGCGGCTGGCCGACCTCGGCCAGGTGCGGGCCGGGGTGGAGGCGGGCTGGCTGCGAGTGGACGCGGCCTTCGACGCGTACACCCGCACCATTGCCGACCTGCTCCAGCTGCTGCCGTCCGGAGCTGGCGACGCCCAGCTCGACCAGGCCGTGCGGGCCTTTGCCAACCTGTCCCAAGCGAAGGAGCTCATCGCCCAGATCCGCGGCCGCCTTTACGCAGCGTGCAATGCCGAGCACGTCGCACCGGGTGACTTCGAAACGATCGCCGATGTGCGTGCCCAGCGCACGGCCGCGATCGACCGGTTCCGCACCGATGCGGCGCCCAGTCAGGTCGCCCGGTTCGACGAGGTCGTCTCGGGTCAGGCCGTTCGCAACGTGAGCCGGCTCGAGCAGACGGTCGTGGACAATACCTCCGCGGCCGAGATTGGCGTCGACCCACAGCAGTGGTGGTTGGCCAGCACGACCGAGTTGGAACTGATACGCAGCGTGGAGGCCCACCTGCTCGACGAGACGGCCGCCGTGACGGCCGCGCGTAGCGATCGGCAATGGCGCAGCACCCTGGTCGGCTCCACGCTGACGCTGCTGCTCCTGGCGCTGGCCACGCTGACCTCGCTCGGCATTGGACGGAGCATGGCGGAGAGCCTGCGCACGCTGCGGGAGCAGGCGCTCGACGTGGCCCAGCGGCGGTTGCCCAGCGTCATCGAGCGGTTGCGGACAACCGCGCGCGGCTTCCCTGGCATCGAGGTCGAGCGGCTGGCCGTCCGGGCCGCCGACGAGGTGGGTGAGGTCGCCGAGGCGTTTACCGCCGTGCACCGCAGCGCCGTCCGCCTCGCCACCGAACAGGCGGTGATGCGGCAGAACGTCAATGCCATCTTCGTCAACCTGGCCCGCCGCAGCCAGACGCTGGTCGAGCGCCAGCTGCAGCTGCTCGACGCGCTGGAATCCTCCGAGCTGGACCCGAACCAGCTGGAGAACCTGTTCCGGCTCGACCACCTCGCCACCCGCATGCGGCGCAACGACGAGAACCTGCTCGTGCTCGCGGGCGCGGACGCCACCCGACGGTGGACCGACGCGGTGCCGCTCGTCGCGGTGGTGCAGGCCGCGATCGCTGAGATCGAGTTCTTCTCCCGGGTACGCCATGACATCGCCGACGAGCTCTACCTGGCCGGACACGTGGTGGCTGACCTGGTGCACCTGCTCGCGGAGCTGATCGAGAACGCCACGGTGTTCTCGCCCCCGCACACCTCGGTCACGGTGCTCGGCTGGGCCGGGCCCGACGGTGGTGCCGCGCTCGGCATCCAGGACGAGGGCATCGGCCTGTCCATCGATGCCGTAGCCCGGGCGAACCTGCAACTGCGTTCGCCGATGAACATCGATGTGGCCGCGGCCGAGCGGATGGGCCTGGTCGTGGTCGGCCACCTCGCCTCCCGGCACGGCATCCATGTGGAGATCCGCTCGCGAGGAGCTGGCGCGACGGCGCTGGTGGGCCTACCCGCCGCGCTGCTCGCCCCACCGCCGGCCCGGCCGTTGCCCTGGTCAGGTGCGCCGGCCCGGTGGTTGGTCGCGGACGCGGAGGTGCTCGCCCTACCCGCCGCGACGCGCCGCGTGCCCACCCGGGCCGAGGACGTGCTCGGTGTCGGCCACGGGCCACCGGACGCGAGCCTGTGGTGGTCCCGCCGGGGCGCTGCGGCGGCCAACCGGTCCGCCACGGCGACCAGCCCGGCAGTGTCCCTCTCGGTGGCCGTCGACCCTCCGGTCAACGGCGGGTTGAGTGCGGTCGGCCTGCCGGTCCGCGTACCGATGGCGCACCTGCCCGGCCCCGGCTCACCTCCGTCGACGTCGATACCCGCCATCGTCGAGCCGGACCCGACCGAGGTCAGCGCCGTCTTGACCAGCTTCTACGGCGGCGTTCACCGAGCGGTCTCCGAAGACGACGCCGAACCGGTCAGCCCTTGAAAAGGAGAGCACCCAGGTGGCAATCAGTCAGGTAGCGCGCGACTTCAACTGGCTCATCAACGCGTTTACTGAACGGGTGGCTGGCGTCGCGCACGCCGTTGTGGTGTCGTCGGACGGTCTGCTCGTGGCGGTCTCCGACCATCTGCCGCGCGACAGCGCCGACCAGCTCGCTGCGATCACGTCCGGCCTGGTCAGCGTGGTCAGCGGCGCCGCGCGCATCTTCGACGGCGACGAGGTGCGCCAGACCGTGGTTGAGATGGGGCGTGGCTATTTTCTGGTGATGTCCATTCGGGACGGTTCGATCCTTGCTTCGCTGGCGGCCCGCGAGGCTGATGTTGGTGTTGTTGGTTACGAGATGGCCAAGCTGGCCAAGCAGGCCGGTGAGGTGCTCACCCCGGCCCTGCGGGCCGAGCTCCAGCAGGCGCTGCCGGCGGTGGTGGTCCCCGGCTAGATCTGTCCAGCTAGGCTTTGCCGGTGCCGAACCTGGTCACGCTGGCCGACCTGCGTCGAGCGGCCGAGAACATCGCCGGGGTGGCGGTACGCACGCCCCTACTGCCCTGCCTGTGGGCGGACGGGCTGTGGCTCAAGCCGGAGAACCTGCAGCCGGTCGGGGCGTTCAAGGTGCGCGGCGCGGTGCACGCGCTGGCCGAGCTCTCCGACGCGGTCCGGGCCCGCGGTGTGGTGACCCACTCCTCCGGCAACCACGGCCAGGCGTTGGCCTTTGCGGCCCGGCGGGCCGGCGTGTCCTGTGTGGTGGTGATGCCCACGGCCGCCGCGCCGGTGAAGGTCGCCGCGGTCCGCGGGCTGGGCGCGGAGGTTGTGCTGGTGCCGGCCGACCAGCGCGACGCGCGCGCCGCCGACCTCGCCGCCGAACGCGGTCTGACCATGATCCCGCCGTTTGACCATCCGGATGTCATCGCCGGGCAGGGCACGCTCGGGCTGGAGATCGCGGCCGACCGGCCCGACCTGACCTGCGTGCTCGTCCCGGTGGGCGGCGGTGGCCTGGCCGCCGGCGTGGCCACCGCGATCCGGGCGCTGCTGCCGGCGGCCCGGATCATCGGCGTGGAACCCGAGCTGGCGGCCGACGCCGCGCAGAGTCTCGCCGAGGGCTCGCTGGTGGTGTGGCCGGTCGAGCAGACCTACCGGACCGTCGCCGACGGCCTGCGCACCCACCTCTCCGAGCTGACCCTGGCCCACCTGCGCAGGCACCTCGACGGCATCGTCACGGTGAGCGAGGCGGAGATCCTCGCCACCGTCGGCATCCTGGCCCGCTCGGCCCGGGTGGTGGCCGAGCCCAGCGGCGCCGTGGCGGTGGCCGCCTGGCTGCACCGTCGGGCCCACCTGCGGGAGCGCTTTGGCGTGGCCGATGGCCCCGCGGTGGCGGTGATCAGCGGCGGCAACATCGACCCGGCCGTGCTCGCCGGCCTCCTGGCCGGTTCGTCGCCGGGGCAAAACCCGGCCTAGTCAGCCGCCGGCCGGGCCGCTCAGTTTGCGTTGTCGGCAAGGCCGCTAGTTTGCGTTGTCGGCGAAGCCGCTAGTTTGCGTTGTCGGCGAAGCCGACGCGGTCGAGGATCCAGGCGGTGACGAATGCCTCCTCCCGCCAGGCGTCGTAGCGGCCGCTCGGGCCGCCGTGGCCGGCGCCCATCTCGGTCTTGAGCAGGTAATCACCGTCGGGCGCCACGGCCCGCAACCGGGCGACCCACTTCGCCGGCTCGTGAAAGAGCACCCGCGTGTCGTGCAGGCTGGTCACCGCGAGGATCGGTGGGTAGGCCACCGGGGCGATGTTCTCGTACGGGGAGTACCCGCGCATGTATGCGTAGACATCGGCCGACTCCAACGGGTTGCCCCACTCCTCCCACTCGATCACCGTGAGCGGCAGGGCCGGGTTGAGGACGGTGTTGAGCGGGTCGACGAAGGGCACCTGGGCGACGATGCCGGCGAACGCGTCCGGGGCCAGGTTGGCCACCGCCCCCATGAGCAACCCCCCAGCCGAGCCGCCGCGGGCGACCAGTCGGTCCGGCGCCGTCCAGCCGGCCGAGACCAGGTGCCCGGCGCAGGCGATGAAGTCGGTGAAGGTGTTGCGCTTGGTCAGGAGCTTGCCCTCCTCGTACCAGCGCCGCCCCAGCTCACCGCCGCCGCGCACGTGGGCGACGGCGAAGACGAAGCCACGGTCCACAAGGGATAGACGTGGGATCGAGAACCACGGGTCCGAGCTGGACTCGTAGGAGCCGTAGCCGTAGATCAGGGCGGGCGCCGAACCGTCGCGCGGAGTGCCCCGCCGGCAGATCAGCGAGATCGGCACCCGGGTCCCGTCGGGGGCGAGGGCCCACTCGCGGTGTTGCTCGTACGCCGCGGGGTCGTAACCACCTAGCACCGGCTTCTGCTTGCGCAGCAACAGTTCCCGAGTGCGCAGGTCATAGTCGTAGACGCTGTCCGGGGTGACCAGTGAGGCGTAGCCGAGCCGGAGCGTGGGGGTATCGAACTCGGGGGTGTTGCCCAACGAGACGCTGTAGAGCGGCTCGGGGAACGTGATGTCGTACTCGTCGGCATCGGCCGGCAGCACCCTTATCGCGGTGAGCCCGTCGCGGCGCAGCGAGACCACCACATTGCCGGCGAACGCGTCGACCCGGGTGAGCCGGGTGCCGGGCGTGTGCTCGATCAGCGGGTGCCACGGGCCGGGTTCGTCGACCGGAGTCCAGGCCAGCGCGAAGTCTTCCGCGTCCTGGTTGTGCAGAATCAGGAACCGCCCGCTGCCCGGGTCGTGCTCGACCTCGTACTCGATGCCCTGCCGGCGGGCGACCAGGATGCGGGGCGTCGCGGTCGGCTCGCCGGCCGGGATGACGCTGACCTCACTGGTCACCTTGCTGTGCACGTTGACGAAGAGGTAGTCGGTGGAACGGCTGAGCTCGATGTCGACCCAGAACCGCTCGTCGGGCTCCTCGAGCACGAGCACATCCGCCTCGGTCGGCGTGCCGACGACGTGGCGCCAGGCTCGGTAGGGCCGCCAGGCGTCGTCCACGGTCAGGTAGAACAGCGTCGATGCATCCTGGGACCAGGCGCAGCCGTAGAAGACGTCGGGCACCACGTCGGGCAGCACGGCACCGGTGCGCAGGTCCTTGACGTGCAAGGTGAAGCGCTCGTCGCCGGAGAGGTCGACCGAGTAGGCGAGCAGGTTCCCGCCCGGGCTCACCTCAAACGTGCCGAGGGAGAAGAATGCCGATTCTCCGGCGAGCTGGTTGGCGTCGAGGAGCACCTCCTCGCCCGGCAGCGGGCCACCCTCCCCGGTCTCCGGCGGCGCGGTCTCGCCCGGCGCCACGGCCCGGCGGCAGTAGATGCCGTACTGCTGACCCTCGACCGTGCGGGTGTAGTACCAGAAGCCGCCCTTGCGCACCGGCACGGTCAGGTCGGTCTCCTTGGTCCGCGCCCGGATCTCCCCGAAGACCGTCTCCCGCAACGCGGCCAGGTGGGCCGTGCGGGCCTCGGTGTACGCGTTTTCTGCGGTGAGATAGGCCACCGTGTCGGGGTCATTCTTGTCCGCCAGCCACGCGTACTCGTCGAGCACGGTCTCGCCATGGTGGGTGCGCTCGGTCGCCACCCGCTTCGCCGCGGGCGGGGTGGCCACGGTGGTCGTCATGAACGCCCACGCTACCCGGGGCCGGCGGGGGCCGCGGCAGCGCGGCTGACAGAATGAGCGGGCCGTGACCGAGTCGACTATGCCCAGCTCTCGCCCGGGCGCGGGCCAACCGTACCCGGCGGACGCGCCTGCCTCGCGGGACCTCTACGACCGGGCCCGCTCGATCGTGCCGGGCGGGGTGAACTCGCCCGTGCGGGCGTTTCGGGCCGTCGGTGGCACACCGCGGTTCATGGCTCGGGGCGAGGGCGGTTACCTGATCGACGTGGACGGGCGCCGCTATGTCGACCTGGTCGCCTCGTGGGGGCCGCTGATCCTCGGTCACGCCCACCCGGCCGTGGTCGCCGCGTTGGCCGAGGCGGCCGCGCTCGGCACCAGCTTCGGCGCACCGACGCCGGGCGAGGTGGCGCTCGCCGAGGAGATGGTGGCCCGGACGCCGGCCGAGATGATCCGGCTGGTCAACTCGGG
>JBLNGJ010000119.1:0-7604 GCA_050264675.1 Micromonosporaceae bacterium | reverse complement strand
CCAACACGTGGAGTAGCTGGCGTGGTCCGGTCTCCGCGCATCGGCCCGGGCGTGGTGGAGCAGCTGCCCGAGCTGCTCGGCGCGGCCCGGCGGTGGTCGGGTGTGATCGGACTCGTCGTGCGGTGATCGCCGCTGGTCACACTCGGGAGGCAAGTCTCTCCCAGGCAGAATGATGAACCTGCATGATCATGCTGCGAGTGCATGATCATGCACGTTCATCATTGAGCGAAAGGAGAGGGCGGCCAGGTCGGCCGGCAGAGACGGCCCGGGCCAGGAGAGCGCGCGGCCGGGAGGTGCGTGCGGTGCCCTCCCATGGGGCCGCGGGGCGGCGAGGGGGTAAGGGGGCGCGAGAGGCGCAGGACGGGCAGGGAGCGCAGGCCGGAGAAGGAGGGCGCAGCAGAGCGCGGCCCCCGGAGGCGCAGCGGGCGGTCCTGGAGGTGCAGCGGGGCGGCCCCGGAGGCGCAGCGGGGCGGCCCCGGAGGCTCAGCCAGGGTCGCCGGTGAGCCCGGCCCGGCGGAGTGCCTCGGCGAGCGCCGTGTCGGGAGACCCGCCGCGGCTCGGCGCTGCTCCGCCCCGCTGGCCGCCGCTGCGCTGGCCGCGCTGGCCGCCGCTGCGCTGGCCGCGCCGGTCGCCGGTAGGTTGACCACGGCGGTCGGACGCGGGCTGGCCCCGCCGCTCCGGTCGTGGGGTCCCGGCGGCCGAGCCGGGCTCGTCGTCGATGCGCAGGGTCAACGAGATGCGCTTGCGGGCCACGTCCACGTCGAGCACCTTGACCCGCACGATGTCGCCGGGCCGAACCACGTCGCGCGGGTCGGCGACGAATGACCGGGACATCGCCGAGACGTGCACCAGCCCGTCCTGGTGCACGCCGACATCGACGAACGCCCCGAACCCGGCGACGTTGGTGACCACGCCCTCGAGCAGCATGCCGGGGACGAGATCGTCAAGAGTCTGGACGCCCTCGGCGAACGTGGCGGTGCGGAAGGCGGGGCGGGGGTCGCGGCCCGGCTTCTCCAGCTCGCGCAGGATGTCGGTGACCGTGGGCAACCCGAAGGTCGCGTCCACGAAGTCGGCCGGGTTCAGCGTGCGCAACAGCGGGGTGTTGCCGATCAGCGAGGCGACCTCCTTGGTGCGGCCGGCGGCGGCGAGGATGCGCCGGACCACCGGGTAGGCCTCAGGGTGCACGCTCGATGCGTCCAGCGGGTCATCGCCGCCGCGGATGCGCAGGAACCCGGCGCACTGTTCGAACGCCTTGGGTCCGAGGCGGGCCACCTGGGTCAGGGCGCGGCGCGAGCGGAACGGACCGGCCGCGTCGCGGTGCGCCACGATGTTGTGGGCCAGGGTCTCCCCGATGCCGGAGACGCGGCGCAGCAACGGCACCGAGGCGGTGTTGACGTCCACGCCGACGGCGTTGACACAGTCTTCGACCACCGCGTCGAGGCTGCGGGCGAGCTTGCCTTCGGCGAGGTCGTGCTGGTACTGCCCGACCCCGATCGAGCGTGGATCGATCTTGACCAGCTCGGCCAGCGGATCCTGCAGCCGGCGGGCGATGGAGACCGCGCCGCGCAGCGACACGTCCAGCTCGGGCAGTTCCTGGGCGGCGTAGGCGGAGGCCGAGTAGACCGACGCGCCCGCCTCGGAGACGACCACCTTGGTCAGCGGAAGCTGGGGGAAGAGCCGGATCAGGTCGCCGGCGAGCCGGTCGGTCTCGCGGGAGGCGGTGCCGTTACCGATGGCGATGAGCTCGACCTGGTGGCTCTGGGCCAGCCGGGCGAGGGCGGCGATCGACTCGTCCCACCGCCGGCGCGGCTCGTGCGGGTAGATCGTCTCGGTGGCGACGATCTTGCCGGTGGCGTCGACGACGGCCACCTTGACCCCGGTGCGGAAGCCCGGATCCAGGCCCATCGTGGCCCGGGCGCCGGCGGGCGCGGTGAGCAGCAGGTCACGCAGGTTCGCGGCGAAGACCCGGACCGCCTCCTCCTCGGCCGCCTGCCACAGCCGCATCCGCAGGTCGATGCCGAGGTGGATGAGAACCCGGGTGCGCCAGGCCAGGCGTACCGTCTCGGCCAGCCAACGGTCGGCGGGTCGGCCGCGGTCGGCGACACCGAAGCGCTGGGCGATGCGCATTTCGTACCGGCTCGGCCCGGCCAGCGCCGCCCGCGGCTCTTCGGGCTCGTCGTCGGGGAGCAGGCTCAGGTCGAGGATCTCCTCCTTCTCGCCCCGGAACATGGCCAGCACGCGGTGCGACTTCAGCTGGGTGAACGGCTCGGACGCGTCGAAGTAGTCGGCGAACTTGGCGCCCGGCTCCTGCCGGCCCTCGCGCACCCGGGACACCAGCCGACCTCGGGTCCACATGCTCTCGCGCAGCTCACCGATGAGGTCGGCGTCCTCGGCGAAGCGCTCGATGAGGATCGCCCGCGCGCCGTCCAGGGCGGCCGCCGGGTCGGGCACGTCGGCACTCACGTAGCCGGCCGCGACGGCGTTCGGATCCTGGCTCGGATCGGCGAGCAGGGCATCGGCCAGCGGCTCCAGGCCGGCCTCCCGGGCGATCTGCGCCCGGGTTCGGCGCTTGGGCTTGAACGGAAGGTAGATGTCTTCCAGCCGGGCTTTGGAGTCAGCCGCGAGGATCTGCGCCAGCAGCGCGTCGTCGAGCTTGCCCTGGGCCCGGATGGACTCGAGCACGGCGGCCCGCCGCTCGTCCAGCTCACGCAGGTAGCGCAGCCGTTCTTCGAGCGTGCGCAGTTGCGTGTCATCGAGCGCGCCGGTGGCCTCTTTGCGGTAACGGGCGACGAACGGCACCGTGGCACCGCCGTCGAGCAGCTCGACCGCCGCCCGCACCTGGGCCTCGCGAACTCCCAACTCCCCGGCGAGGCGCTGGTGCAGCCCCGCCTCCGGCCGCTCACCCGTGGTGGTCACGGGGTGCCATTCTTGCCGACCGGGCGGCGTGCGCCTAGCGGGACGGGCGGCGTGGCGCGGCGTCGTCGCCGAGCAGCCAGCTCAGCGCGTAGTCCTGGGCCGAGTACGCGCCGAAGTGCGCCTGTTCGGCGGCCCGCACAAAGGTCGAGCCGGGGATCTCCCGGTGTAGCCAGTCTCCGTGGCTGACCGGCGCGAGCACGTCCTGCGCGCCGTGCCAGAGCATCGTCGCGGCGGTGATCGAGACTGGTTCGAATCCCCAGGGGTGCTGCAGCGCTAGTTCATCTTCGATCCAGCCGTGCGGACCCCCGCGCAGTGCCTCGACCACGCCGGCCGCTACCTGTACCCGCAGCGCCGGCTGTGCCAGCACGGTCCGGTCCGGCTCTGGTAGCTCAACCTCGAGGGCGTCGAGATAGGCCGCCGGCTGCTCCCGCAGTCGGGTCAGTGCTGGCGCCAGCTCCGTGGCGAGGGCCTCGGCCCCGGCCCGGGCGGCCGTGAACTCCTCCACAGTGGACTTGCTCATGCCGGCTAGCCAGTCGAGGCCCTCGGCACTGGCCGGGGCCGGTCCACCCAGGGCCGCCACCCGAGTCACCCGGTCCGGGAGCAGGGCGGCACAGGCCAATGCGTGCGGTCCACCGCCGCCGATGCCGTAGACGCCGAACGTGGCCACGTCGAGCGCGTCGGCGATGGCTGCGACGTCGGTGGCCGCATCGGCGACGGTACGACCCGGCTGACGATCGGACCCGCCGTAGCCGGGACGGTCGTAGCTGACCAGCTGAGCACCGAGGCGGTCGAGCGTGGAGTGATCCGGCCCGAGCGCGACCCGGCTGCCGGGGGTGGCGTGGGCCAGGAACACCAGCGGCCCGCTGTGCGCGCCGTACACCTCAAAGCGCAGCCGCCGGCCGCCCGCAAGCGTCAGCTCTCCCATCGGCAGAGGCTATCGCCATCGATCGCATCGAGCGGTCGGCGGGGTAATCGGCGGCCGGGCTACCCGGCCGCCGCACCGCCTAGGAACTAGGGATGGTGTAGCTCAGGATGTACTCCCCCTGGGAGCTAAAGAAGTAGAACTCGTGCTGGCCGGGTGCCTCGCTGCTGTAGATGTAGTTGGTGCCCAGGTAGTCATCGGCCGACCACGGGTTGTCGCTTTCCCACATCTGGATCTCGGCGTAGCCGCCGTTCCAAGGTTCTGACTGGTCGAAGTCGATGGGGTCGAGGAGGAAATAGTAGGTGTGTGGCGCGTCCACGTTGCTGAATTCCCTCACCGTGACGCCGTTGACCTTGACGTAGGGCTCGTCGGAGAAGGACTCGTTCTGGTCCTGGCACCGGATCCAGAACAGGGAGAACTTCAGAGCCGAGTCGGCCTGGGCCGGCACCGGAGCCAGCGGCAGGCTGACCAGGGTCACCGCGGCGGCCGCCACGGCCATCCGCCAGGTCCGTCGAAGGGCCGGTCGCTCACCTGTTCGGCCCCGCCCGAATAAGCGAAGTCGGTCCAGCATCGGCAGGTGCATGAGTACCCCCTCACAGTCGTACTATCCATTGGTGCATGGCAATGTGTAAGTACATCAGACATCGGGGCGGGTGTCGATGCGAGTAGCATTGATGAAAGCAGATCTATTCGGGCCGGCTAGGGCACGGTCGCCGCCCACTCGGCGACGGCGCCCTCGTGCAGCCCGGCGTAGACCCGATCACGCAGGTGGTTGGCCTGCGCCGCGGTCAGCGTCCGGGTCAGATCCCGGATCACCAGTCGCAGCAACACGTTCTTCTGGCCGGCCCGTAGTCCCATGCGGTGCCGCGCCGCCGCCGGCAGCTGTGCGTACCCGGTCTCACTCAGCACCATCACCTGCTCCAGGCTGGCCGCGTCCGGGCCGAGCAGCTCGCGTACCCGGTCGCCGAGCAGTTCGGCGTCGAGCGCCTCGGCCACGGCGAGAGAGAGGTCGCGGCGCGTCGCCGGCATGGCCGAGACCGGGCGGTACGCCGACAGGTCGCCCATCTGGCTGACCACCCGAGGGTCGGTCGAGCGCAGCAGCCGCACGTCATCGATCCCCTTGGCCAGCATGGCCAGGCGGTCCAGCCCGAGCCCCATGGCCAGTCCCGAGGCCGGGGACGACAGTCCTGACGCGGCGAGCACCTCCGGATGGGCCAGACCGCACTCACCGACCTCGACCGGGGCGGCGGGCGTCGCGTCCGGACCGGCCGCGTCGACGTAGATCTCCCGTCCGGCCAACGTGTACGGGTGCCGGCTCGGCACGGTGTGCCAGCGGGCACCGGGCAGTGCCGCCGTCACGGCCAGGCCGATCAGCACCACCAGATCCGCCTCGGTGAGGGCGTCGCCCCGGCGGCGGATCCGCCAGATGTCCATCTGGTGCGGCTCGCCGACATGCTGGCGGTCGATCACGTCCCGGCGGTAGCAGATGCCGGGTGCGGTCAGCACGACCTCGGTCACACCCGAGTCTTCGGCGGCGAGCCGGTCGAGCAGCGCCGGGATCCGGGCCGTGGTGTGCGAGCGCAGCATCCGGCCATCGCCGAGGTAGCGGGTGTAGCGGCGGTCGCGGGTGAGCGCGTCGGCGTCGTAGCGCAGCCGGTCGTAGTTGTCGGTCACGGTTACCACGCGCGGCCCGGGATCGCGGTGCACCGTCACGCCGAGGGCGTCGGCGAGTGCGGCCTCGATGCGGGCGGCGACCAGGTTGACGGCGTGCGGGCCTTCGGCCGGGTCGGCGAGGTCACGCAGGGCCAGGGCGCGGGTGAGCTCCTGAGGCAGGAGGGTGGTCGTGGTCATGGCTGACTCTGTGGTCATGGCTGACTCTGTGGTCATGGCGAACTCCGGCGGGGGGATGGGTTAGGACGGCACGCACGAAGAAGCCCCCGGCCGTGACCGGGGGCTCAGCCGTGGGTCGGATCCCACCAGCCGGTTGCCAGCGCGTCAGCGCCGTCCGGTCGTCCGGGGGCGGCGAAATCGACGGGCCTGGCGCGTCATGCCTCAACTGTGTCGCATGGCCGTGCGGGCGGCAACCCGGTTCGCTACGGTCGGGCCATGGCCGGCCCGGAGGATGTGGTCGATGCGCTGCTGCGCTCGGAGGAGCCGTCGCTGCGCTGGCATGTGCGATGCCACACCCTGGGCGAAGATACCGACGCCCCGGCGATGCGCCGGCTGGGCAACGAGATCCGCGCGTCCGCTCGGGTGCAGGCGCTGCTTGCGGCGCGGGCCGCCAGCGGGCGGGTCGAGATGGTCGGCGTCTACGCCAAATGGCAAGGTGCACACTGGATCCTCGCCGCGCTCGCCGACCTGGGCTACCCGGCGGGGGACGACGCCCTCACCCCGCTCTGCGACCAGGTGCTCGACTTCTGGCTCGGGCCCGACACCTTCGCCGAGTTCGAAGCGGAGAACAAGGCGGCCGCCTACCGCCACCACGGCGTGCCGGTGATGCGCGGGCGCTATCGCCGGTGCGGCTCCCAACAGGGCAACGCGCTGCGCTCGGCCATGCTGCTCGGGTTGGGCGACCAGCGCTGTGTCACCCTGGCCGGCCTGTTGCAGCACTGGCAGTGGCCCGACGGCGGGTGGAACTGCGACCGCAACCCCGAGGCGGACACCTCGGCCTTCGCCGAGACGCTGTTGCCGATGCGCGGCCTGGTCGCCTACGCCACCGCCACCGGCGACGCGGTCGCCGCCACGGCGGCCCGGCGGGCCGCCGAGGTCTTCCTGCAGCGGAGCCTGTTTCGCCGGCGTAGCGACGGCCAGGTCATCCGTTCGGACTTCGCTCAGCTCCACCACCCGCTCTACTGGCACTACGACGTCCTCGGCGGCCTGGTGGCGATGGTCGAGGCTGGCCTCATCGACGATCCGAGGTGTGCCGAGGCGCTAGACCTGCTTGAGTCCAAGCGGCTGCCCGACGGTGGCTGGCCGGCCGAGAAGCGGTTCCACCGCACCGCCGCCACGCTCAAGGCCGGGCATGACTGGGTCGACTGGGGCTCGGGCGGCCGTACCCGGCGCAACGACTGGGTCAGCGCCAACGCGCTGCGGGTGCTCCGCGCCGCCGGCCGGCTGGGCTGACCCGGGCCGGTGCCGATCCGACCGATCAGCCCCGAGGCGCTCGTCCACGAGCTCGCCGACCGGGTCGTCGCATCACCGAACCGGTGGACGCGGGTTGCCGTGGACGGGGCCGACGCGGCTGGTCCCGGCTTGCTCGCCGACGAGGTGGCCGCCGCGGTGCGCGTGCGGGGACGGGCGGTGGTGCGGGTGCGCGCCGAGGATCATCTGCGCCCCGCCTCGTTGCGTTTTGAACGGGGCCGCGACGACCCGGACAGCTTCTACGACGACTGGCTCGACGAGGCCGGGTTGCGGCGGGAGGTGCTCGACCCGCTCGGGCCGCACGGCGACGGCCGGGTGCGGGTCCGCCGCCACGACCCGCTGACCGACCGGGCCACCCGCGACGAGTTCACCCCGGTGCCGGCTGGTGGGGCGCTGCTGCTCAGCGGAGGGCTGCTGCTGGGCCGGGGACTGCCGCTCGAGCTCACCGTCCACCTGCACCTGTCGCCGGCCGCGTTGGCCCGGCGTACCCCGGCCGCGCTGGCCTGGACGCTGCCGGCGTACGCCCGCTACGCCGAGGAGGTCGGCCCGGCCGCGATCGCCGATGTCGTGGTCCGCCTCGACGACCCGCGCCATCCGGCGCTCGTCGACGCGGAGTAGCGGCGTC
>JBLNGJ010000118.1:0-7887 GCA_050264675.1 Micromonosporaceae bacterium | reverse complement strand
CCGACCCAGCTGGCCGAGGTCTGTCGCCGCCTGGACGTCGCGCCCGGCGGGAACGGCGGGCGGGGTCTGGGCCGCGACGACAGCCATCCGTACATTCGGCTGGACCGGGACCTGTGTATCGCATGTGGACGATGTGTGCGCATGTGTGACGACGTGCAGGGCACGTTCGCGCTCACCCTGATCGGCCATGGAGCCGGCACCGTGGTGGCCCCCGGGCCGGGCCCGTGGGTCGAGTCGGCCTGCGTGTCCTGTGGCGGCTGCGTGGACGCCTGCCCGAGTGGGGCCCTCACCGGGCCCCGCCCGCTCGTGACCCCGCAGCGGACCGTGCGGACGACGTGCGGCTACTGCGGCGTCGGCTGCTCGCTCGAGTTCCACCTGGGTCCGGACGGGATCAGCGACGTGACCCCCGACCACTCCGGACCGGTCAATCGCGGCCATGCCTGCGTCAAGGGGCGCTTCGCGTACGGCTTCGCCACCTCGCCCGACCGGCTGACCACCCCGTTGATCCGTCAAGACGGCCGCCTCCGACCGGCCTCCTGGGACGAGGCGCTGGAGCTGATCGCCGGGCGGCTTCGGCGCATCATCGCCGAGCACGGGCCGGACGCGGTGGCGGCGATCTCGTCGGCCCGCGCGACGAACGAAGAGAACTATCTGATGCAACGGCTGATGCGCACGGCCATCGGCACCAATAACATCGACAACTGTTCGCGCATCTGTCACGCCCCGTCGGCCGCCGGGCTCTCCGCCGCGTTCGGCCTCGCCGGCGGCACCAACCCGGCCGACGACATCGAGCGGGCCGACTGCTTCCTCCTCGCCGGCGCCAACCCGACCGAAGCGCACCCGGTCATCGGGGCCCGGATCAAGCAGCGGGTGCTCGCCGGCGCCCGGTTGATCGTGGTCGACCCCCGCCGCACCGACCTGGCCCGGATCGCCGACGTGCACCTGCGCGGCCGGCCAGGCTCCAATGTGGCCATCTTCAACGGCCTGGCCCGGCTGATGCTCGAGCACGGTTGGATCGATGAGGAGTTTCTGGCCGCCCGGGCCGACGGGCTGGATGAGCTGCGGTCCCAGCTGAGCGAGTACTCACCGGACCGGGTCGCCGCCATCAGTGGCATCGACCCGGGCGACCTCGCCGAGGCGGCCCGGCTGTTCGGCACCGCGGCGTTCCCGTCGATCATGTACGGGTTGGGTGTCACCGAGCACCGGCACGGCACCGACGGCGTGCGTACGCTGGCCAACCTGGCCATCCTTCGGGGCGCCGTGGGCACCGCGCGGGGCGGCGGGGTGAACCCGCTGCGGGGGCAGAACAACGTCCAGGGCGCCTCCGACATGGGTGCGCTGCCGGATCTTCTGCCCGGCTACCAGCCGGTCACGGACCCGGCCGTGCGGGCGCGCTGCGAGGGGGTGTGGGGCCGGCCGGTGCCGGCCACGCCCGGGTTGCGCATCCCGGAGATGTTCGAAGCGGCCGCGGCGGGCCGGGTCAAGGCCCTCTACGTGGTCGGCGAGAACATTGTGCAAACCGATCCCGACGCCGCCGCGGTCCGCGCCGCCGTGCAGGCCTGTGAGTTCGTGATCAGCCAGGAGATCTTCCTCTCCGACACCGCGGCCCTGGCCGACGTGGTCCTGCCGGCGGCGTCCTTTGTGGAGAAGGACGGCACCTTCGTCAACTTCGACCGACGCTTCCAGCGGGTGCGGCCGGCGTTGACGCCACCCGGCCAGGCCCGGACCGACTTCGAGATCATCCAGTCGATCGCCGCCGCGTTGGGGGCGGACCTGGGGTGCGCCACCCCGGCCGATGCCATGGCCGAGTGCGCCCGCATCGCGCCGCTCTTCGCCGGCATCAGCCACGAGCGCCTCGACCGGGTCGGCGCTCTGCACTGGCCGTGCCGCTCTCCCGATGATCCTGGCGAGGGGCGCCTGCACCAGCAGGGTTTCGCCACCCGCAACGGCCGCGCCCAGCTGGCCACCCGTCCGTGGCTGCCGCCTGGCGAGTCGCCCGACGCCGAGTACCCCTATGTGCTGGTCACCGGGCGCCGGCTGGTGCACTACAACGCGGGCACCATGACCCGGCGCACCGACAACCTCGCCCTCCTGCCCACCGAGACCGTGGACATCCACCCGAGCGACGCCGCCCGGCTCGGCCTCGGCGACGGCGAGCCGGTCCGGGTCAGCAGCCGCCGTGGCCACGTCACCGCACCCGCCCGCCTCACCGATGACGTCGCGCCGGGCGAGGTCTTCATGGCCTTCCACTTCCCGGACGCCCCGGTCAACCTGCTCACCTCGTCCTTCAGCGACGAGGTCACGTCATGCCCGGAGTACAAGGTCACCGCGGTGCGCCTGCAGCCGCAGGAGGTGCTCGATGCCCACAGGTTCGGTGGGTTGGAGCGCGACGAGGGCTAGGCGGTCGGCGTGCCGGTCGCGGACGGCGGTGATCTGTTCTAGTTCCCGCCCGGCGCGCTGGCGCAGTAGCGGTGCCTGCGGCCGGGCCGCGGCGAGGCTGTTGTTGATGACCCAGGCCCACGGGTGGATGCCGGCCCGGCGTAGTTCGTCCTGCAGCGCGGCGGCCTCGAGCACCGGGGTGGGTTCGGCGAGGGTGACGATGATGAGCTTGGTGTGGTCGGGGTCCTGCAGCTGCATCAGCGGGGTCACGACGCGCAGCCCCGGGTCGGTGATGTGGCGGGTGGCGTCCCGGTGATACGCGCCGGTGGCGTCGAGCAGCAGCAATGTGTGTCCCGTCGGCGCGGTGTCCATCACCACGATGCCGTGGCGGCCTTCGCGCACGGTACGCGCGAACGCTTGGAACACCGCGATCTCCTCAGTGCACGGGGAGCGGAGATCTTCCTCCAACAGCGCCCGACCCGCGGGGTCGAGGTTTCGGCCTTTGGTGTCGATGACCCGGCGGCGATACCGCTCGGTTTCGGCTCGCGGGTCGATGCGGCTGACGCGCAGGCCGGGCAGCGTCCCGACGAGGGTGTCGGTCAGGTGGCCGGCGGGGTCGGTGGTGGTCAGGTGCACCGGCAGGTGCCGAGCAGCCACAGCGACGGCGATGGCCGCGGCTATCGTGGTCTTCCCGACGCCGCCCTTGCCAACCGTCATGATCAGACCGCGGCCGGCCGCGACGATGTCGTCGACGAGTGCGTCGAGGCCGGGAAGGTCGACGGTTGAGGATTCCACAGTGGACGTCAAGGCGGCGGTGGTTCCGGCGGCTGGCGGGCCGAGCAGAGCGCGCAGGGCGGTGACGCCAACCAGGTTGAAGCCCTTCAGCTCGATCCGGTCCGTGGGCAGGTCGAGCAAAGGGGCGGGCAGGGCGGCGAGGGCGGCCTGCTCGCGCTGATATATGGCCGCGGCGAGCGCGTCGGTGCCCGCCTCACGCTCCGGGAGAAGCCCGTTGATGACGAGGTGCTGCCCGCCGATACCGATGGCGGCCAGCTCCCGGTAGGTGCGGGCCGCCTCGTCCAGGCTGCTGCGCTGGGGACGGGTGACCAGTATGAGGCGGGTCCGGCACGGGTCAGCCAGTGCGGCGACAGCGTCGGCGTAGCGTTGTCGCTGCTGCTCCAGCCCGGCCAGTGGTCCCAGGCAGGAAGCACCGGCCGGGTTGGCGTCGATGAAGCCACACCAGGCGGCCGGCAGGCTCAGCAGGCGGATGGTGTGCCCGGTCGGTGCGGTGTCGAAGATGATGTGGTCGTAACCGCTGGTGATGGCTGGGTCGGTGAGCAGCCTGGTGAACTCGTCGAACGCGGCGACCTCGGTCGTGCACGCCCCGGAGAGTTGCTCCTCGACTCCCGCGACGGCGGCGGGGGCTGTCGCGCGCAGCGGTTCGACGATGCGACGTCGGTAGGCGGCGGCGGTCGCGTCGGGGTCGATCTCCAATGCCGACACCCCGGGCATGTCGGCGAGCTCAACGATCCGGTTGCCGACGGGTTGGCCGAAGACATGGCCGATGTTGGCCGCCGGGTCGGTGCTGACCAGCAGGATCCGCCGGCCGTCGGTGGCGAGCCGGACGGCGGCGGCGCAGGACAGCGAGGTCTTGCCCACGCCACCTTTGCCGGCGAAGAACACGAACTGCGGCAGATCCTGGAACAGTTTCACTCGCACCGCTGCGCGCGGGAAGTCCATTGAATTGCCCACCGTTGCAGCGTGCGCCTCACCGTGGTTCGCGTTCAGGGCCGAACGGCCCGCCCCTCAGAGATGGCCGCCAACACCCTTCGTTCGCGTGGCGCTAAGCACCGACTTCTATCAGTATCTCGTCGTCGGGGAGGCGGTTGAGTTCGGGGATGTAGGGGTCGAGTTCGCCAGGTTCGAAGCGGCCTAGGACCCCCGTGACCTGTGCGGGCAAGCGTCAGGAATGTCATGCGGCCCGCCAGGCGCCGGAGCGTCCAACGCGTTCCCGCGGCCTCAGCGGACGCCGTAGACGTCTCCTCGGAGGCGGACGGCCAGGACGATGACCGTGCCGTTCGCTTCGTCGATGCGGTACACGACACGGTACGTGCCGAGGTGGGCGGAGCGCATTCCCTGATAAGGACCTTCGAGTTCTCCGCCGACGCGGTACGGGTTCGCGGGTAGCCGTTCCGTGATGAAGATGTACGCAGCCCAGGCGACCGCTTCGGGAAGCGTCTCCTCGATGGCTCGGCGTGCGGGGCCGGTGAGTTTGATCTTCCAGGCCGTGGCTGGATTGTCTTCCTCTTCGGACTGGCCGTCCTCGGGTTCGGCCTGGTTGGTGTGGCCGGTCATGCCTTCTTAGACAGACGAGCGAGCAGGGCTGGCCGGACATCTTCGGCGTCGATCAGGCGGCCGGCGGCAATGTCGGCCTCGCTCTCGCGAATCTGGGCGACCGCGACTGGGTCGGACAGAATCGCGATAGTCTCGCGCAGCGAATCAAGTTCCACTGTGGAGATGAGGATGGCGGCGGGCTCGCCGTTGCGAGTGATCTCGATATGATCATGGGTGGTAGCGACAGCTGCGACCAGCTCGGAGAGCCGGGCCTTGGCGTCGGTCACCGTCATCGTCTGCGTCATAGTCCGAATTCTAGTCCGATGCTGACCCGGGTGTCGACCCGGCGTCGTGCTGGAGCGAGGCGCTTAGTGCTCCACCCGGCGGGTACCGGTGTAGTACTCGAAGAGCAGCCCGGCCGAGCCGATCAGCACCGCGATCAGGCCGACCGCGATCAGCCACCACGCCATGAACACCAGCCCGACGCCGGCGACGAGGCAGGCCAGGCCGATCCCGAACGGGTAGTAGCTGCCCGGACTGAAGAAGCCGATCTCGCCGGCGCCGTCGCTGATCTCGGCGTCGTCGCGGTCTTCCGGACGCGGCTCGATGCGGCGGGAGACGAACAAGAAGTAGCCCCCGCACATCAGGCAGAGCAGGCCCGACAGCCCCAGCGCCACGGCGCCGATCCAGTCACCGTGGTGGTCGAACTCGTAGTAGGTCCAGGTCCAGTAGACGCCGCAGGCGACGAAGAGGAACGCCGCGACGATGCCGAAGATACGCCACTCGGTCCTCACGGCTGCTTCCTTCCTGAGGTCCGCTTCGTCACGGCACCGTCTCCAGTGGGGCGGCTTGGCGCTTGGTGTCGAACGGGGTGCTGGTCGTCGCCAGGGGTGGCTGGCCGATCGCCGCCAGCGCCTGGGGCGTGGTCTGCCCGGCCTGCTTGGCCGCCAGGAACTGGTGGTACTGCTCCGGCGTGACCGCGCGGACCTCGAAGTTCATGCTGTAGTGATAGGCGCCGCACAGCTCGGCACAGCGCCCGACGTAGGCACCCGGCGTCTGGATCGTCACCTCGAACTCGTTGACCACGTTGCCCGGGAACACGTCGCGCTTGAACAGCATCTCCGGCACCCAGAACGAGTGGATCACGTCCTTCGAGTGCTCCACGAAGCGGATCCGCTGGCCGGTCGGGAGCACCAGCACGGGCACGTAGTCGTCGGTGCCGACGGTGTAGACCGGCTGCCCGTCGGGACCGTTGACGTCGCGGTAGGCGAACTTCCAGTTCCACTTGAACGAGGTCACCTCGACCGTGACCGCCGGGTCGGACGTGGTCCGGTTCACGTCGGTCTGGATGATCGCGGTGTAGTAGAACAGCACCGAGATGATCAGGAACGGGACGACCGTGTAGATGAGCTCGATCGGCAGGTTGTAGCGGGTCTGCGCGGGCAGCTCGGTGCCCCGCTGGCGGTAGCGCACCACGCACCAGAAGATCAGCCCCCACACCGCGAAGCCGACCACGAGTGCGGCGATGACCGAGCCGATCCACAGGTTGAACATCCGGTGGCTCTCCGGCGTCACCCCGCCCTGTGGCCAGCCGAAGGAGAAGGCCTCGTCGACCGAGCACCCGCTCAGCAGACCCACCAGCGCGATGCCGGCGCCGGAGAGACCGAGCAGCCGGGTCAGCCTGCTCACCGCGGTGTGTGCGACCACCTGCTCCTGCCTCCTTAGCAGCGCCGCCGGGGCGTGGTTGAACCGCTCCGGCTCATGGTCGTCTTGGCGACGATCGCAGACTACTCGACCGCAACGGCGGCTTCGGGCCTGGGGTGAGCCCGCTCGGACCGGCCCCGCCAGGGCTTTGCCGGCCGGGCTGGCTTCGCCGAGCAGTACGGTTGGTCGCGTGGCCGGCCCGGCGTACCTGGATGCCGCCAGCGCCGCGCCGATGCATCCGGCCGGCCGGCAGGCCCTGCTCGCCGCGCTCGAAGACGGCTGGGCCGACCCGGAGAAGCTCTACCGCCAGGCCCGCCGGGCCCGCCAGCTGCTCGATGCGGCCCGGGCCGCGACCGCCGACGTGCTGGCCGTACGCCCGGACGAGGTCACCTTCCGCCCCAACGGCACCGACGCCTGCCACGCCGCCGTGCTCGGCGCGCTCCGCGCCGCCCGGGCCGGGCTGATCTTCGTACACTCCACGGTGGAGCATTCGGCCGTGCTGCGGGCGGCACAGACCCACGTGGATGCCGGCGGAGTCGCCGTGCCGGTGGCGGTTGACCGTCAGGGTCGGGTCGACCGGGCCGAGTTCGCCGCCGCGGTGCGCCGTCGGGGTGTGGCCTTGGCCGCGCTGATGAGCGCCAACCATGAGGTGGGAACGGTGCAGCCGGTGGCGGCCGCCGCGACCGAGTGCGCCGAGGTCGGCGTCCCGCTCTATGTGGACGCGGCCCAGTCGATCGGCCACCAGGCCGTGCCGCCCGGCTGGTCGATCCTGTCCGGCAGCGCGCACAAGTGGGGAGGCCCGGCCG
The DNA here is from genome assembly GCA_050264675.1 of Micromonosporaceae bacterium. Lineage (GTDB taxonomy): Bacteria > Actinomycetota > Actinomycetes > Mycobacteriales > Micromonosporaceae > JBLNGJ01. The sequence goes on along the minus strand of JBLNGJ010000118.1, from coordinate 667 downwards.
GGGTCGGCCTGCTCGTCATCCGCAAGGGCACCCGGTGGCAACCGCCGTGGCCGGCCGCGGGTGAGCCCTCGCTGCCGCTGGTGGTCGCCGCGGCCGCCGCGCTGCGCGCGGCCGACGCCGAGGCGGCGGCCGAGGCCGACCGGCTGCGACCGCTGGTTGACCGGATCCGGTCGACCGTGGCCGCCACGGTGCCCGACGTCGAGGTGGTCGGCGATCCGGACGATCGGCTGGCCCACCTGGTCACGTTCTCCTGCCTGTACGTCGACGGTGAGGCGCTGCTGCACGAGCTGGACCGGCGGGGGTTCGCCGTCTCGTCCGGCTCGTCCTGCACGGCCTCGACGCTTCGACCGAGCCACGTGCTCGAGGCGATGGGTGTGCTCTCGCACGGCAACGTGCGGGTGTCGTTGCACCGGGAGACAACCGAGGCCGACGTGGTCCGCTTCCTCGCCGAGCTGCCCGGCGTGGTGGCCGAGCTGCGCGCGCAGACCGGCGCGGATCAGCTATGAGTGCGGCGGCCGAACCGGCGCAGGTGCTCGACTGTCGCGGGCAGCGCTGCCCACTGCCGGTCATCGAGCTGGCCCGGCGCCTGCCCGCGCTGCCGGTCGGTGCCGTGCTGCGGGTGCTCGCCGACGACCCGGCCGCCGCCGGTGACATCCCGGCCTGGTGC